>JAVJSV010000021.1 GCA_040219235.1 Rhodospirillaceae bacterium | reverse complement strand
AAAACGACGATGAAGAACGGCAGCGCTGCGAAACTCTCAGCACCGCTATTGATGCTTTAAACCGGAAGTTCGGCAAACGCGTGGTGACGCTTGGGCCATGGACCCCACCGCCCGGCGGCTATGCTGGCGGTAAAATTGCCTACAACCGGATTCCATCCGCGGAGGATTTCTGGTGAGCTGGCTTGAAGATACCGTGCTGCGGGATTTAGATGACTCAGTGATTATAGAATCAACCTGCATGAAATGCCTTCATACCTGGTTGCAAAGCCCCGTGCAGCTTCTGCTGAAAGTGGATCATCGCGATATTCGCCTTGATGAGGTGCAGACGCATCTGGGTTGCCCTCGACCGGGGTGCCGGCATACAGGCGTTAAACTCACCCTCATCCGGCGTGAAGACGTCAGCGGCTTTGTCGGCGGTATGCCTTAGCTCCCTCTCAAGAGGGATGAATGCTCCTACAGCTTCTCAGCAACGATGAAGCGGCTCATGGACGACCCTTCGAAGACTTTGGCTTCTGTGATTTGAAACTGTGCATCAGAGATCGCCTGCTCCAATGTATCGAAGGTCAGCATATTAATGGGAGGAATGACCCCAAGCGTACGGGCAAGGAAAATCGGCACCCCCCAAAGACGAGACTGCTGGGCGACACAGGCAGACTTTGAAATAAACCGGCCACCAGGGCGCAGCAAGATTCGGATGCGCTGTAGAGTTTCCGGAAGGTCTTCCACCAAGTGTAAAAGATTAAACGCCAGGACAGCATCGAAAGATTCTGGCAGCAAAGACTCCATAAAAACGTCACCCTGTAGAAAAGTGACATTAGCTTTACCCGCATCCCCGGCCTTGGACTTCGCGATGTTGATCATGTTGGCTGAAATATCACTGGCCGTGATGTGCTTTACGCTGCCGGCCAAAAGCAAAGCCGTGCCCCCTGTCCCACAACCGATTTCCAAAACAGAGCTCTCTTGAGTTAAGTACGTTCGGGTAAGATCAAGAGTTTGGTTGTAAGCGTCCATGTTTTTGATGGGCGACTTTGAATACTTGACCGCAGTCTTATCCCAGAATTTTTCTGCACTTGTCATTGCATTTAACTCTTTTCAGTATTCGTCCACGGTCTTCGGATATAGTCGCATTCGGTGTCGGTTACATGAAGGGCACTCGACCCCCTTGGCTATGATATGATCATTTTCACAACTTCTGAGATCATTGAAGTGGCATGAGGTTGATAAAATATGAATTACATCGTGACTATGGTTTGTTTCCAATCTAAGTACTTGGACAATCACACTCCTGACTTAACATGAGTAAGGCATGCCAAAAAAAATACTCAATGTGATCTATGATTTGAAGTTTGCCCCAATTACTCATGACTTCACAACATACTTAGCTTGGTGCGAGTCAACTAGGCAGATTTATGGTGCTGACGAAATGTTTATTACGATTAAGGCAAATGAGTATAGGAGTAAAACCGACAAGGACTTAGCGATTGGGCGACAAGAAAAAGACTGGCGAGTGAAAAATGTGATATTGGATTCGTGTTGGCTCCTTCCGACAATTACCGCGACAACCCTTTTGAATTCAGATGTCAAAGTAAATGCTGAAAATTATCACTTACCTCAGAGTTACGAGAATTTTGAGGCCGACAGACTGCGATACCCTATAAACATGAAAGATCTCGTCAGCTTATACGAGAAACATGGTAAATGCCCGAAAGTTTTAGAAGCTCCGAGTCATGCTCAACACTTAATTGAGCAAATGGCAGGGCACGATTTCATAACCTTAAATCTGCGATACAGCCATTACGCCCCAGACCGGAATATAAACCTCAAAGAATGGTATAAGTTTTATAATTACTTGATAGAGAAAGACCACGAAGTATTGGTCGTTCCTGATTTTGAAGACGCCTGCTCCAAGGCAGAATATAAAAAATACAATTGGAATGTCTTTTTGCCCGCATGTTTTGATCAGCGCCTCAGAATGGCACTCTATGGACAAGCTAAAATGAACTTTATTGCAAGCGGAGGCACAGGCACAATGGCTGTCTTTTCGAATAAGCCATACATAGTGACAGATGTTGCGGCACCAAAAACTTTTGGTGCTAATTTTGTATCGGAGAGACAACTTGGCATCCCAATAGGTGCGAGCCCGCCATGGGCCGGAGAGAAACAAAGCATGATTTGGGAAGAGTCGACATTTGCAACACTCGTGGATGCATATGATAAGTTTGTCGCCTAATACTAAGAAAAACCAGTATGTTAATCGTATAGAAATAACAAAAAGGCCCCGCACGCAGGGCCTTTTTAAAACTCTGACGGCGGTGACGGCCGCCAACAGAATTTGTTCTCAATAAACGCGAGTGAAATTCGACGTGATGCTTGCGCCGAGTCCGCGCGTGATTTAGCGCGAGTAAAATTCGACGACTAGATTTGGTTCCATTTGAACTGGGTATGGCACATCGGCCAATTGAGGAATGCGGGTCATCGCACCGCGGCCCTGGTTGTGATCGACCTCAATATAATCGGGCATATCACGCTCAGGGGAGTCCATGGCATCAAGGATCAGCCCCATGCTCTTGGCTTTGTCGCGCAGTTCAATCACATCCCCAACCTTCACCATGTAAGACGGGATGGTAACTTTAACGCCGTTCACTTTGATGTGACCGTGTGACACCACTTGCCGTGCAGAAAACACAGTGGGAACAAATTTCATACGATAGATCACGGCATCCAAACGGCATTCCAAAATGCCGATGAGGTTTTCGGATGTATCGCCTGCGCGGCGCACAGCTTCCTTATAGTAACGCAGGAATTGTTTCTCGGAGATATTGCCGTAGTAACCTTTGAGCTTCTGCTTGGCCATCAACTGGATGCCGAAGTCAGACGGTTTACGGCGGCGCTGGCCATGCTGGCCCGGGCCATAGTCTCTTTTATTGATGGGGCTTTTTGCGCGTCCCCAAAGATTAACCCCCAAACGGCGATCGATCTTGTACTTCGAAGAAATACGGTTTGTCATTATGTAACGCCTTGTTTTTTCACTGTTTTTGTCCCGGTAGTCTCTCCACCCGACCCATCAGGCCGCCAAAGAGCGGGGTTATGCACCACCCACATTCCCGAGAATGAGGGGCCGGATTTAAGGGAAAAGCGCCCGGAAGTCAATTGTTTGGAGCCAAAGCTAGGGATGGCCAGAGGCAGAGCCTAAGGACGGAATTTCCTCCGTTTTAAAGCAAGTGAGGCACTTATGTGACAGTTTTTTGACAAAAGTCATATTCTGCCACTCGAAGTAGGGTCATACCGGCAGGGCACGAAAAGCAAACAGAGCCCCAAAAAAAGTAGGAAAAACATAGATGGCAACGTTATTAGAACAAATTGGCGGCGAATCTGCCGTAAATGCAGCTGTAGATATTTTTTACAAAAAATCATGGCTGATGATGTGGTGAGTCCATTTTTCGCCAACACCGATATGGAAAGCCAAAATCGCAAACAGAAACTTTTCCTGACCACTGTGCTGAACGGCACCTCTAAGGGGACACTGTCTTACATGCGGCGCGCCCACAAGGATCTGGTGCATAGCCATGGTTTGTCCGATGTGCATTTTGATGCCGTCGCCCATCATCTCCAAAGCACGCTTGAAGAATTAAGAGTGCCCGATGATTTACTTGGCCAGGTTATGGGAGCCGTCGGGAGTATGCGTGACGCCGTTCTGGATCGCGGAACTGACGCAGAGTAACAGCGCTTAACACCAACGAGCACGCGCGCGAACAACAGAATTATCGTTAGATTACAGGCGTAAAGGGACAGCAGCGGTTTAAGGCTCAGACTCTGGACTCTGATCTTTCTTTTTCCAGTCGCTGCGTTTGTGCAGTTCATCCCGCCTGCCATAACGCAGTTCCGTGACGATGCCATGCAGGGTTTTGACCTCCTGCTCGCTCAATCCAGCGCGCTGAAATAGCGCCCGGATGTTGAGCACCATACTCGGGCGCTTCTCGATTACATGGAGGAAGCCGCAGGTGTCCAATTCATACTCAAGGTGCTCAAAGAGCAAGTTGAGTTCATCTTTGGTGGCCGGACGGGTGATGCCGTAGGGCAGCGTTTCTGCTTCGCTGTGCTGGGTGGCCTGGAACCATTCGTAGCCGACCACAAGAACAGCCTGGGCCAAATTCAGCGACGAATACGACGGATTGAGCGGCGCTTCGATGATCACATCGGCCAATCCAATATCATGGTTGGTCAGGCCTGATTTTTCCCGCCCGAACAGAATACCAATGTTGTTACCCCCTGCCGCACGCTTGGACAATTCGCCTGCTGCATGATTGGGCGTCCAGACGGTCTTGATCATGTCGCGCGGACGGGCCGTGGTGGCCGCGATGAACTCAAGGTCCGCAATGGCCTCTTCTGTGGTGTCGTAGCGCTTGGCATTTTCCAGCACAATGGCCGCACCCGACGAGGCCCCCTTGGCCTTTTCAGACAGCCAGTCCTGTTTGGGGGCCACCAGGCGCATGTCTGTCAGACCGCAGTTGTACATGGCCCGTGCCGACATCCCGATGTTCTCGGCCAATTGGGGCTGGACAAGAATGATGGCGGGATTACCTGGGGTTCCGGGCACGGCAAACGTGGGCTTACTGGTATCGGTTCCTGACATGGTGACTCCTGCCCCGGCGATTTAAGCCGTTTCGCCCTGACTGCGTTTTAACGCGCGCTCCCGGCCAATGAGCGGCAGCAGGAGTTTCAGTTCCGGGCCATGGTCAAGGCCGGTCAGCGCCAGACGCAACGGCAGGAACAACCCCTTGCCCTTACGGCCTGTAGCGTCTTTGACGGCCCCGGTCCACTGGCTCCAGGTGTCTTCGTTCCAAGGTTCTTCCGGCAACAACGCCGCCGCCTGCTCCATAAAGGTTGTGTCTTCAATGGACGGGGCGACAGGCGCAAAACAGACAGACCACCAGCCTGCCGCTTCATTAAACAGTTTCAGGTTGCCACGCACGGCCAGCCAGAAGGCTTCACCCTTTTCGGCCAGCACCGCAGCATCGTTGACCAGATCTGCCAACCTGTCTTTGGCTTGATCGTAGGGCATTTGATGCAAGACCTTGGCATTGAGAAATTCCAGATCGTGCGCATCGAACTTTGGCGTGGCGCGGCTGAAGCGCCCGATATCAAAGTCGGCGATCATGGCGGGCAGGTCGGCGTAGACTTCAACGGCATCGGCACTGCCAAGACGCGCCAGCAAACTGGACACGGCAATAGCTTCAAGGTGCTGATTACGTATATCTTCCAAGCCCAATGATCCCGCGCGCTTGGACAACCCCTCGCCGCTTGCGCCTGTCAACAACGGCACGTGGGCAAACACAACAGAGGCCCCCGGCGACACGGCATCCATCATCTCCAATTGGACTGCGCCGTTGGTGACGTGATCTTCCCCCCGAATGATGTGGGTTACGCCATGGTCCAGATCATCGACCACCGACGGCAGCAGATATAAGAACGTGCCATCTTCGCGAATGACAACCGGATCGCTGACATTGACCGTGTTGTAGGTGGTCTCGCCACGCACCAGATCGTTCCAGGTAACATCGGCCTGGTTCAACTTGAACCGCCAGTGGGGTTTGCGCCCTTCGGCTTCCAGCTTTGCAACGTCTTCGGCCGTGAGGGCCAAGGCGGCGCGATCATAAATCGGCGCTTTATGCTGGGCACGCAGGCGCTTGCGCTTAAATTCCAACTCGTCTGCATTTTCATAGCACGGATACAGACGGCCAATTTTTTTCAGGGTCTCCGCTGCGGCTTCATACCGGTCCATGCGGACAGACTGACGTTCTTCGCGATCCCAGGTCAGACCCAGCCAGGTCAGATCCGTGCGAATGCCCTCGACATATTCTTCCTTGCTGCGCGTAGCGTCCGTATCGTCAAAACGGAGGATGAATTCGCCGCCGGTTGAGCGGGCATAAAGCCAGTTGATCAACGCAAGACGCGCATTGCCAACGTGAAGGCGACCGGTGGGGCTAGGAGCAAAACGAACAACTGAACTCATGGTGTATTTCTTTTCGGTGCATCGCCGTCAAAGGCATTGGTGATGGGGTAGCGGTGATCCCGGCCAAAGGCAAGGTGACTGATTTTAACGCCCGGCGATGCCTGACGGCGCTTGTACTCGGCGATCCGGAGCAAGCGATGAACCCGGCGCACGGTGGCTTCATCAAAGCCTGCGGCAATGACCTCAGACACACTGCGCGCGTTTTCAATCAAGCCTTTGAGAATAGCATCAAGATCATCATAGGGCGGCAAAGAGTCTTCGTCTTTTTGATCGGGCCGCAACTCGGCTGTTGGCGGCTTGGTGATGATGCGTTCCGGCATTATGGCCCCGGCGGCGGCCAAAGCTCCACTGGGCACATTCTCATTACGCCACCGGCTGAGGGCAAAGACGGTGGTTTTATAGACGTCTTTGAGAACGTTATAACCGCCGCACATATCGCCATAGAGGGTGGCATAGCCGACACTGACCTCTGACTTATTGCCCGTCGACAGCACCATCTTGCCAAATTTATTGGACAGCGCCATCAGCGTTAGACCGCGAATACGCGACTGAATATTTTCTTCCGTGGTATCGACTGAGGTGCCGGTGAAACTTGCAGCGAGCATACCCCCAAACGCAGACATGGCTTCGCCGATCCCAATGGTATCCAGTTTCACGCTCAAATTCTTAGCCAGCTCTGCCGCATCATCCAGACTGTCCTGCGACGTATAAGGCGACGGCATCATCACGCAGTGTACTTTGTCTGGCCCCAGAGCGTCAGCAGCTACGACAGCGCTTAAGGCACTATCAATCCCACCGGACAGCCCAAGGACAACACCTGGGAACCTGTTTTTGGCAATGTAGTCGCGCAAACTCAGCACCATGGCTTGATAGATGTTCTCAAGCCGGTCGAGTGCGGGAGAAATATTGCCGGGCTTACAGTGCCAAGCGCCGTCCACGCGCGTCCATTCGGTTAAAGTGAGAGCAGTGGTCCACCAGGGACATTGAGTCGCCAAACTACGGTCGTCATTGAGAACAAAGGAACCACCATCGAAGGCAAGGTCATCCTGACCGCCGATCTGGTTCACGTAGACCAGGGGCAAGTCTGTTTCCGAGACACGGGCCACGGCATGACTGAGACGCACATCGTTCTTATCCAACTCGAAGGGTGACCCATTGATCACCACCAGCATTTCTGCACCGGTTTCAGCCAGCGTTTCAGTCACGTCCTCGAACCACATGTCTTCGCAGACCAGCACCCCCAAACGGACACCGCGCACGACCACCGGCCCGGACGGCGGGCCAGAGGCAAAAACCCGCTTTTCATCAAACACGCCATAGTTGGGCAAATGATGCTTCAGACGCACGCCTTTGATTTCGCCAGCGTCGAGAATCAAAGCCGCGTTGTAGCAAGCCCCATCAACACGCCATGGCGCCCCGATGATCAGCGCAGGACCACCATCAGATGTTTCTTGGGCAAGATCGTGGGCAGCGGATTCAATGGCATCAAGAAAAGAGCCCCGCAGCACCAAGTCTTCGGGCGGATAACCGCTGAGATTGAGTTCAGAGAACACAACAAGGTCTGCCCCCTGGGCGGCAGCCTCGGTGCGCGCCTGCCGGATCAAATCCGCATTGGCGGCAACCGCGCCAACCGTTGGGTTGGTCTGCGCCAATGCGATGATGAATCGATCAGACATCGTTACGCCCAGACATGAGTACGCGCTACCTCTGCGGCAGGATGGTCCAAGCCCGGATGCGGGCGCGGACCGTTGTGTTTAGCGGTGCCTAAGACGCCACGGCAGCAGCCGCCGAGGATTCCCGGTTCTGCTTCAGCATTTCGGCGACTAAGAAAGCCAACTCAAGCGCCTGACTGGCATTGAGACGCGGATCACAATGGGTGTGATAGCGATCGCCAAGGCTGGCATCGGTGATGGCTTGCGCCCCGCCAACGCATTCCGTGACGTCTTGGCCGGTCATCTCAAAGTGCACGCCGCCGGCAAAAGTACCTTGACTGCGATGCACCTCAAAGAAGCTGCGGACTTCACCCAGAATATTATCGAAACGGCGGGTCTTGTAACCGCTTGAGCTTTTCTCGGTGTTGGCATGCATCGGATCGCACGACCACACGACCGATTTGCCCTCCCGTTGAACCGCTTGAATGAGTTTAGGCAGATGAGTTTGCAGTTTATCAGCGCCCATGCGGGTGATGATGGTGATGCGACCGGCTTCGTTTTTCGGGTTCAACGTATCAATCAGACGCAACAAATCATCCGGATCGATGGTCGGACCAGCTTTGAATCCAATAGGATTATCCACGCCGCGCAGAAATTCCACATGGGCTTCATCCAACTGACGGGTGCGCTCGCCAATCCAGAGGAAATGGGCCGCACAAGCGTACCAACGCCCCGTGGTGGAATCCATGCGGGTCAACGCTTCTTCGTAATTGAGCAGCAAAGACTCATGAGACGTGTAGAAATCTGTCTCCCGCATGCTGGGAACAACATCAGAATTGATGCCGCAGGCATCCATGAACGCCAGCGCTTCTTGAATACGATCGGCCAAATCCTGATAGCGTTCACCTTGAGGACTGTCGGCCAGGAACCCAAGTGTCCACTGGTGAACCTTATGCAGGTCAGCATAACCACCCTGGGAGAACGCACGCAGCAAGTTCAGCGTCGCAGCGGACTGGTTGTAAGCCTGGACCAAACGCTCAGGATCGGGCGCGCGCGCTTCCGGCGTGAAGTCCATGCCGTTGACCATATCGCCCCGGTAGGATGGCAGTTCAACACCATCAATAGTTTCAGTGTTGGACGAGCGCGGCTTGGCAAACTGACCCGCCATACGACCGAGTTTGACGATGGGTACACCAGCACCAAAGGTCATCACCACGGCCATCTGCAACAATACGCGGAAAGTGTCGCGAATATTATCGGGATGGAACTCGGCAAAGCTCTCGGCGCAGTCGCCGCCTTGCAGCAGAAAACCACGACCGTTGGCAACAGTGGCCAGGGACTTTTTCAGCGAGCGGGCTTCGCCGGCAAACACCAGCGGCGGGAAGTTGCTCAGGCGGTGTTCAACGGCCTTCAATGCGGCCTGGTCGGCATATTCGGGAACTTGCACGATGGGCTTTGCGCGCCAGCTGTCCCGCGTCCACGCGGATGTCATGGGAACCTCAATGGTCTGTGGGCTTTAAGTGAGGGTGCGATATAGAGGCTTAAGCGGTGAATTTCCAGGGTTTATGGGGGAGTCGCGGATTTCCGGGGCCAGCGCGAGCGGCCTTGAGCCGGTAAATCAGTGCGTTGCATGGCGGATGAGGCGCGCACATTTGACAAAACAGGCTCGCAAACCACCCACTAAGCCACTGTAATAAAATACTTTTTTGAAAATTTTACGATCATAACTTAGAAAAAGCGATGATTTGACACGGCGCAAAGCCAATTGAGGCAGGCCGTGGCTTACTCACGGGCTAACACATGTTACGAGGGAGACAAAAAGACCATGGGCGACGTTTTAGCGTGGAGAAAAAAGTTCGGCGTTATTGGGCCATCGACCAATACGGTGGTGCAGCCGGATATGGAACAGATGCGCCCCCCCGGCGTAACCAATCACTACAGCCGGATTTTTACTCCCAACGCCAAAGCCCTGGACGATGAGTCGGCCTGGAACGCGACCCAAGTGATTGCTGATAATGTTGCTGATGCTGTGAAAAGCATCGTGACCTGCGAGCCGGATTATCTGGTGATGGGGATGTCTGCTATTACGTTCTTCGGTGGCAAGCAAGGCGCGTTAGATTTTGTTGAAAAGGTCGAGGAACAGTCTGGTGGCATTAAGTGCAGCATCGGCTCTTTGTCTTGTGCCGCTGCCTTGCGCGCCTACGGTGGTGTAAAACGTATTTCCTTCCTGTCGCCCTACTATCCGATCAATAACAAAGAAGTACGCCAGTACTTCACCGATGAAGGTTTTGAAGTGGTGCGCGACATTCCCCTGCGCGCCACCAGTTGGACGGGCATCGCCGAGATCACCGAAGACACGTTGCGCGAAACTCTCAAAGAGCTTGATGGCGACGATGTCGATGCGCTGATTCAAGTGGGCACCAATTGCAGCATGGTGCGCCTGGCTGCGGCAACAGAACTGGTGCTGAACAAACCGGTGATCGCCATTAACACCGCAACTTACTGGCACGCGCTTAGGGCCAGCGGGATTGAGGACAAGGTTTATGGCCTGGGACGGCTGCTGGAAAATTTCTAATCAATCTCGGTATTAGTCTGCGGTCTGCTGTGCTCTTTTTTTATCGATGTGCTTCTTAAACTCCTGATAGAAGCTGGTGCGCGCTTGCGGTTTGTCGGGAGATGGAGCTTCTAAGTATTCTGGGGCGTTCTTTTCCATCCAACCGAGCAGCGGTTGCGGCAACTCTGCCGCCCCGCCCGCGAGCTTTTTGCCCCGGGCCGGCAGAATGAGTTGGCCATCCCAGGTGCCCATTTCCATCCATGGCAACCACTGGCGCACACCTGTGTGGGTTTGCAACGCAGGAGCGGACGTTAACTCGGGATCTTCCAAGTCTTCGCGGCGGCAATGGAAATGATAGAGTCCTGCCCCTTGGTACACATCAGAGCTGGAATACGGTGCGTAGTCCTCGAGCGTCAGCACCGAAGGCGTGAGATACAGAAGATCGCGATAGAACGCGATGTCGCCGGTGTGTTCGAGGTAGGGCATGTGGAACGGACCGCTGGCACCCTCCACATCGTAATGAGAGTTCACTGCCGAATTGAGCAGATGAAACACTTCATTGGTGCGCTCCGTAAATGGGTTGTCCCACGTTGAGATTGGTTCTTCCGTTACCGGGTCACACCAGATCAAACATTCGCGTTGCAGATAGGTGTAGCCAGTATCGTCCTTGAGACAACGGGTGACATTGATGCCTTGGAACATCATCAGGCGTTTGCCTGGGCGGCCCGGCATCATGGCGTGCACGTAGCCCTTCTTCCACAACATGGCTTCATTACCAGCGATATCGCTGCGGGCTTTCAAATAGCCATCGAGGTTGCCTTGAGGGCTATCCAGATCAATCGGAACTGCGGCGCGTGCCGATTTTGACTGCGCCACTGCCGCGGCGGCGGTTACACCAAGTCCTGCGAGCGCTGCGCGCCGGCTCGTTAAAGGTGCCTGTTTCATTTGCCGTCTCCCCTCCTGTGATGACCCAGGAAAGAGTAGGGGGGGGCGAGGTGATCTGCATAGCCTGAGTTGGCGTGGGCGTTCAGACCTCGGTCGACTCGGGCACTGCATCGCGCATGGTGACAAACTCTTCTGCCGCCGTGGGATGAATGCCAATGGTGGCATCAAACTGGGCTTTGGTCGCTCCACATTTCAGGGCAACCGCCAAACCTTGAATGATTTCAGGGGCTTCGTCGCCGACCATATGACAGCCAAGCACTTTGTCGGTGTCTTTATCGACGACAAGTTTCATCATAATGCGCTCGTCCCGGCCAGACAGCGTGTGTTTCATGGCCCGGAAGCGCGAAATGAAGATCTTGACTTTATGCTTCTCGCGCGCCTGCTCTTCCGTGAGGCCGACCGTCGCGACCGTAGGCTGTGTGAACACAGCGGAGGCAATGTTGGTGTAATCCAAGGTCAACGGATTGTTATTGAAGAAGGTCTCGGCGAACACGCGGCCTTCGTTGATGGCCACGGGCGTGAGGTTGACGCGATCTGTAACATCGCCAACCGCAAAAATATTCTCGACACTGGAACGATTCCATTCATCGACGATAATAGCCCCATCGTTGGTCACCTTAACGCCCGCGTTCTCAAGACCCAAACCATCCGTGTTTGGCGAACGTCCAGTCGCATACATGACCTGATCGACGATCAGTTCTTCGCCGCGGTCCACCATCACGGACAGCCGACCATCGGCAAGCTTCTCGATGGAGCGCAGGACGCAGTCGCGGTGAATAGAGATGCCCTTTTTCTCGAGCTCTTCCGACACCGTGTTACTAACATCATTGTCAAAGCCACGGAGGATTGCGCCAGAGCGAATGGCCACATCTACCTTTGAGCCAAACGCATTGAAGATTCCCGCAAATTCGAGCGCAATGTAGCCACCGCCAACAATTAGAATTTTCTCTGGCAGCTCTTTAAGATCAAGCGCTTCATTAGAGGTGATCGCATGCTCTTTGCCTGTGATATCGGGAATGAACGGCCAGCCGCCAACGGCGACAAGAATTTTTTCGGTTGTGTAGGTCTTACCATCAACTTCCACAGTGTGGGCATCGGCCAGTACGCCCCGCCCTTCGATCAAATTGACGCCTGAGTCCTGGAACATGCGATGGTAAACACGCTCTAACCTATCGAGCTCTTTGTCTTTCGCAGCGATCAAAGCCGACCAGTCATGGCTGGTTTCACCTACGGTCCAGCCAAAGCCCGCCGCATCTTCGAAGTGTTCAGCGTAGTGAGCCCCGTAAACCAAAAGCTTTTTGGGCACACAGCCACGCATCACGCAGGTGCCGCCAACGCGGCTTTCTTCAATGGTCGCGACACGGCCACCATAACCAGCGGACAAACGGCTGGCGCGAACACCACCGGAGCCTGCCCCAATGGTGATCAGATCAAAATCATACTTAGACATGTGAAACGAACTTTCTATCAGGCGATGGGATGCCGTTTTTTTAGCGACGGAAAGCCCTTAGCAGACCTGGCGGATAAACCGCAACAGGTGGTGGTGGTGGTGTCCCCCCGACACGCTGGCCTTCTTCTGGTGCACTACCGTCTCCGTCTTTGCGCAGAATGATCTCAACCCGGCGGTTGCGATCACGGCCCTGGATGGAAAAATTGCTGTCGACCGGGCGTGTATCGCCAAAGCCCTGAACCTCTAACCGGCGGCCTGAGATATTGTTGACGTTCTGGAAATGCCGCACAACCGCCGCAGCGCGCGCTGCTGATAGCGCCCAGTTATCCTGGAACCGTCCCGCTGTTGTGTTCAGAGGTGTGTTATCGGTGTGACCAGCGACGATGATTTGGCCATCCACTTTCTTGATCACATCAGCCAGACGATTTAGCGACGCAAAAAAACTATCGGTGATTTGATCACTGCCCGTGCGGAACCCGACTTCATCAGGAAATGTGATAACGATTTCAGAATAGTTTTTGTCAACATCGACCAAACGGCCTTCCATTTCGCGTTGCAGCGCCATTTGGATTTGACCGAGGGTTTGATCCATATCCGCAGAAGCTTGCTCTTGTGCACGCACGGCCTCCCGCAACGCCGCCAGCGCCATAGACGCTAAGGCCTGCTCCTCTGCGTCAGACAATTGTTCCTGAGCGCCAATATCTTCTTCAAACCCGCTTTTAGAATCAAAATCTTCCTCGAGTTGCTCTTCACTGCTCTCTGCTTCTTCGCCCTGATCAGACCCCTGACTCGCCCCTGTGGTGCTGGAGTTTGGTGAAGACAACGTGGGAATGGGAACGGGCTGGATATTGGACGCATGCTCAAGGACCGGACTGCCGATCAACTCGATCACGCTGGAAAGAAGACGTTCTTTTTGGATACCGAAGGCATCCTTCATGGAGCCTGAAACTTCGTGAAACTTTTTTACGTCCATAATGGAGAACGACAACAAAAGGATAAAGAAGCAGACCAAGATGGACATCAGGTCAGCGAACGTTACAACCCACATCGGAACGGGCGCTGGTTTAGCCATCTTATCCTTCCTTCTATCGTCTTTGTCGCTCGAGCCAAATCGAACGACTTAAGTGTCTTCGGTACGAACTCTATCTCTCGTCGGCACGAACTCTATCTCTCGTCGGCACGACGTTGATCTTCCGGCAAGAAAGCTGACAACAACTGATACATAGAGTCAGGGTTCTGTTTCTCTGCAATCTGGTTCACGGCTTCGACCACTAAAGAACGGTTGGTATATTCAATCTTGGCCTTGTTCGCCAGTTTATCGGCAATCGGCAAGGCAATCAGGTTGGCAATTAAAGCGCCATACAGCGTGGTCAACAGGGCAACAGCCATGGACGGGCCAATGGTTTCTGGGTTGTCCATGGTGCTCAGCATTTGCACCAGGCCGACCAAGGTGCCGATCATGCCAAACGCTGGCGCGGCATCACCCATGAAGCGGTAGATTTTTTCGCCTTCTTCAAGACGCTCAATTAAAAGGTCACGGTCTCGGCTGAGGGCGTGCGTGATGAATTCCGGTTGCAGGCCGTCGCAGTACATCAGCGCACCCTTGCGCAGAAATTCGTTATCAATGGGTGCATTTTCAAGTGCCAGTTGACCCTTGGTACGTGACAACTCAGCTAGCTCAACCGCTTCATCAATAAGGCCAACAGCACTTTGGGTATGCTGCTGAAAGGCGTTAGACGTGCCAAGCTTGAGCGCATTCATGACGTCAGCCAACGGAAAGCGAATCAAAACCCCAGCGATCGTGCCGCCAAAGACAATCAAAACACTGGGGATGTTGAGAAACATGCCGGCGCTGCCGCCAAAAATAATGGCCAGACCAACAACGGATGTTCCCGCGACGATGCCTAATATTGTGGCTAAATCCATACTCTCAGCACCCTGACAACCGGTGACTTTTCAACGCGCCAACACCTGCTTGGCGCTGTAAAGCCCGTCGCGGCCATTCTCCCCGTTTTCCCACGTCTTAAGGACCTTTGCGCCGCAGCATAAGCTAAGCGCACATCAGTTCCCTTTCAATACCGGCTTACCATACCTGTGGATAGTTAACGAATCCTTTGGATTCAAGGCGTTTTGCTTCGTTGTGGAGGCTCCTAAAACATACCGAGCGACTCAAAACAGCCATCAAACAGTCATTCTACCGTGACGCTTTTAGCCAGATTTCTGGGTTGGTCCACATCGGTGCCTTTGAGCACAGCCGTATGATAGGCCAGCAGCTGGACAGGAACCGTATATAGAAGCGGCGCAACAAAACTGAGGCTGTCCGGCACCTCAATGATATGGGCTGCCAAATCGCCAATGCGCGCCCGGCCCTTGGCGTCGGTGACGGCGATCACTTTGCCGCCGCGGGTCACCACTTGCTCGATATTGGTCAGAGTTTTATCGAAAACATGATCCGTTGGGGCGATGACCACCACCGGCATATGTTCATCAATGAGAGCGATGGGGCCATGCTTCATTTCGCCGGAGGCATAGCCTTCTGCATGAATGTAGGAAATTTCTTTCAGCTTCAGCGCGCCCTCAAGGGCAATGGGGAAGTTCGAGCCGCGCCCCAAATACAGCACGTCCCGCGCTTCCACGAGCACATGGGCAATCTCCTGGATCGCCGCTTCGGTGTTGAGAATCTCCGCGATCTTGGCCGGCACTTCGGCCAAGGCCCCCATAAGGGTCTGTTCCTGGGCTTCGTCGATACAGCCACGACGGCGCGCAAAAGCAACAGACAGGCTGGCCAACACAGCCAACTGGGTGGTGAAGGCTTTGGTGGAGGCGACACCGATTTCAGGCCCAGCGAGAGTTTGCAGAATGACATCGGACTCGCGGGCGATTTCGCTCTCCGCCACATTCACGACCGACAGAATGTGCTGATTGTGAGCCTTGCAATAGCGCAGCGGAAAGAGCGTATCGACGGTTTCGCCAGACTGCGAGATGAACAGCCCAACCCCGCCATCGGGAAGCGGCGGTTCGCGATAACGGAACTCGGAGCCGATATCGACCTCAACCGGCAATTTCGCAACTTGTTCGAGCCAATACTTGGCCACCAGTCCGGCGAAGTACGCGGTACCGCAAGCCACGATGGTGATCTTGGGAACGGTTGCTGGATCAAACGGAAGATCCGGAAGGGTCGAGGTGCGGGTCGCCGGATTGATAAAGGCCGTCAGTGTATCCCCGATCACCTGCGGCTGTTCATGAATTTCCTTGATCATGAAATGGCGATACTCGCCTTTGCCGATCAACGCGCCGGACATGGCCGTTTGCCGAATTTCACGCGTGACGGGTGTGCCGTCCAGATGGCGCACGGTCATGCCATCCCGGGTAATGACAACCCAGTCTTCATCTTCCAGGTAGGCGATTTTTTGCGTCATCGGGGCCAGCGCCAAGGCATCTGAGCCGATGAACATTTCACCATCGCCAAACCCAACGGCCAGGGGACTGCCGCGGCGCGCCGCAATAAGCATATCATCGCGGTCAGCAAACAGAATCGCCAGCGCAAACGCGCCCTCTAACCGACCACAGGCCAGACGCGCGGACTCTTCTGCGTCGTGGCCCTCGTCCAAATAATGCGTGATAAGATGAACAACGACTTCGGTGTCGGTATCACTTTCAAACACTGCGCCGCCAGCTTTGAGCTCTGTGCGCAACGTGTCGAAGTTCTCGATGATTCCATTATGGACGACAGCCACACGGCCATTGCTGTGGGGATGCGCGTTCTCTTCGTTGGCGATGCCATGCGTGGCCCAGCGGGTATGCCCGATGCCCAGCGTGCCAGGCAAGGGCGCTGTTTTGAGGCGCTGTTCCAGATTGACGATCTTGCCTTCCGCCCGGCTGCGGTGAATCTGCCCGTCCTCGATGGTGGCTACACCCGCAGAGTCATACCCGCGATACTCCAGGCGCTTAAGGCTCTCAAGCAGATAGGGCGACACCTGATTGACGCCGATGATGCCAACAACACCGCACATGCTTTAGCTGCCCTCGCCTTTGGAATTTTTAGCATCTTCTTTTTGAGCTGCGTCTTTGATCGCTTTTTTCTGGGCCCGGTAGCGGTCTGCCGCACCCTCGCGGGTCCGCTGTTGAGATTGGGACACAGTAATTGAATCCGCAGGCACATCTTTGCGAACCACCGTACCCGCCCCCGTGATCGCGCCGTCGCCAATTTTGACAGGGGCGACCAGAACTGTATTGGAGCCAATTGATGCGCCGTCGCCAATATCGGTATGGGATTTATTGAAGCCATCGTAATTGGCGGTGATGGTACCAGCGCCAATGTTCGCGCCTTTGCCCACACGGGCGTCGCCAATGTAAGTGAGGTGATTGACCTTAGCGCCTTCTTCAATGCGTGCGTTTTTCACTTCGACAAAATTTCCGATGTGGGCGTTGGTGTCCAACTGTGCGCCGGGGCGTAGCCGCGCATAAGGACCAACGGTCGCACCGTCACCAATCTCGGCCTGCTCGAAATGACAGAACCCCTTGATGGTGACGTTGCTGCCGACGGACACGCCGGGTCCAAACACAGTAAAGGGCGCGACCACCACATCAGTGCCGAAGGTGGTGTCATGACTGAGAAAAACGCTGGAGGGGTCTTGCATCGTGACACCCGCCACCAGGGCCGCTGCGCGATAGCGGTCTTGCAGAATGCCCTCGGCCACCGCCAGGTCCGCGCGGGTGTTGATGCCGACCAACTCGCTTTCATCGCCCTCGACACACACACAAGCTTCACCATCGGCCCGTGCCAAACCAACCACATCGGTCAGATAATACTCGCCTTTGGCATTGTCGTTTTTCAGCGCCTGCACCCACGGGGTGAGCTTTGCACCCGATGCCGCCAGCACCCCAGAGTTACACAGGCCGACCTGTAACTCGTCGGGCGTTGCATCTGCCGCCTCCACAATCCGGTCCAGTTGATCGCCCGCAGTGATCAGCCGCCCATAGGCGCCGGGCACAGGGGGGCGAAATCCGAGGACAGACACAGCAGCCCCGGTTTTTAGCTGGCTTAAAAGGTTTGTCATTGTATGGGGGGTGAGCAGCGGCGTATCGCCAAACACCACCAGCACGTTATCGGTGCCGACATCAATCGCGTCCAAAGCCACCCGCACCGCATGGCCGGTGCCCAGACGGTCGGTCTGAACCACGGTGGTATGGGGCGCAAAACGGCTCGATTGCCCAGCCATTTCCGGACCAAGCACGATCACGATACGGGCCACGCCAGCGGCTGCGATGCCCGCGATGACATGATCGACCAACGGCAAACCCGCCAGACCGTGCATCACCTTAGGCAGAGCCGATTTCATGCGCGTGCCCATCCCGGCGGCCAACACGATGGCAGTGGTTTGGGGATTGGACATGCAGGGTTCCTGGAGTGAGAGTGGACCGTAGAGCGCGCCGCAACAGCGTGCGATTGTGCGTGCGTCACAATGCCATGGCAGATGCGTGCAATAAAGGTAAAGAATGGGGTCTTTCTGGGGCAATCCACGTTGAGCCCCTGTCTCGCCCCGCTTGACGGGTGAGAATGCGGCTCGTATACAGCCCGACTTCCCAGGGATATCGAGAGTCAAAAGGCTATCGGTTAGGGGCGATTAGCTCAGCGGGAGAGCGCTCGCTTCACACGCGAGAGGTCACTGGTTCAATCCCAGTATCGCCCACCATTCCCTCTATTAAGCAACAAACTTCACATCCGCATACATCATTTGACCGCATGGATTTTCTTCATGCGGGTGATGGACTCGTGGATGCGTTTGTCCGCGCCTCTATACCTTGCTCTCGACCTTACCCTCGACTTTGGACTCGCGCGATAGAGCCGACTTGCGCGACCGTACACGCGACAGCCGCTTTCGCCACCAAATATAGACACCGGTTGGGAACAGAGACGCTAAAACTAACCCCGCGGTGATGTTTAATAGTTTTCCAGGAAGGCCGAGCATCCCGCCATTATGGAACCACAGCAGCCAAACGCCGAACAAGGAATCGGTCCACGGTTGTGCTTCCGGGTCAAACCGTCCGACGATTTCGGCTGTTCCGGCATGCACACTGAGCTGTCGGGTATAAATCGAAATTGGCTTATCATCCGGATACAATCTGAAGACCAAACGGTCTTGGGGTGTCTTTGCCATGCGGATGAGGACAACGTCTGAGTTAGGGTACTCGGCAAGCGCAACGTCCCGGGTTTCATTCAGGGAAACAAACGTAGACGCCGCAGGCATACTTGCTCTCTGGTGGCGTTCCGTTCCTAAAAGAAAATTTGAAAAGTTTCTTAACGGGATTTCATAACTCATCATCGCTGCGGTTAAGGAGAGCCAGCCAATCACCACTAACGCATAGGCACCGAATACGGTATGCGCATCACGCACCAAACGCGGGCCAGACGACGACATCCGCATTGTCAGCGCCCGCTTAATCCGCCCGCGCGCGGCGCGCCACCACAACACAGCGCCCGCAACACACGTCAAAAACAGAATGATGGCCAGCGCGCCAAGAAATTTTCGCCCCTCGCCCGGGAAGAGCAGTTCGCGATGAAAGTTTCGTAAAACCTTGATCCAGGTCCAATACGGACGTGTTCCGATAATGGTTGCGTTGCCAGGGTCTAAGAAAACTTCAAGAGACGATGCACGCTCATAATTCCCGATCAAGGTCAGATCTAAGCCCTCTGCATTTACTGGCAACGGCTCCGACAGGATGAACGGATAGGACTCATCGGGACTTAGAAAATAACGATCAAGAGAGAGGATGAAACGGTCCGGGAAAGCCGCAGTGATGGTGCGGACCATGGCGTCTAGATCTGGGTGGCGCGGGCTATCGTCTGCCGCAAAAAAAGCCGGGTTTAGGAACGCGTCGATCTCTCGATAATACGCCATTATGGCCCCGGTTATGCCTACGGCACACATCCAGATCCCTAAGAATAGGCCAACGTAGCGGTGCAGAGTTGTCCAGACCCCTTCTGATGACGTGAACGTAAGCATAAAGCTCCCTGACTAAGGCATACTTCTATTTAGTGCTGGGTTTTACTTCGTGGCTGGCCAGCACGCTCCCGCGGCGCACCCAAGATGAACTGTTGGATTGAGTGTGCCCATGGAAGGAAGCGCGACGCGAGTCTTTTTAGACTACGCCAGCTTAGACTACGCCAGTTCATAAGCGTGCGGTGAGAGCTGTTATGTGACCGTATAGATTTTCTTCATACGCGTGATAGACTGGCGGATGAGTTTTTCTAACACCTTGAGATCTATGTCTTCGAGCTTGTTGATGTACAAGCAAGACTTGCCTGTTTTGTATTTGCCGAGCTTGGCCATGAGATCTTCATAGCTGGAAAAGCCGGGCATGATGTAGACGGTCAGCGCCTGCTTGCGTGGTGAAAAACCGGTGACGAACCAGTCCCCTTCGCGACCACTGCCGTATTTATAATGATACGCGCCGTAGCCAACGATGCTGTCGCCCCACATCTTGGGTTTCCAGCCGGTGATGGCGTCCATCATCTTCTTGATGACCTGAGTATCTTCGCGGCGTTTCGGGTTTTCCACCGCCTTGATAAAGGCCGCGACGCTTTTGCTGTTTTGCTTGGTTTTCAATTCAGCCATCCGACTTCTCCCCCTGTTAAGGCAACGGTCTTTAAGACCGACTCACTTTCTCATTTTTATACAGCCATGAAAGAATAACGAAAGCGAGTGCGGCGCCAAGCAACTGCGCAGCTATAAAAGCAATAACGTTGCCAGGGAGTATCCCTGCGAAAGTATTCGTAAAAGAGCGTGCGATAGTCACCGCCGGGTTGGCGAAGGAGGTCGAGGCCGTGAACCAGTAGCCCGCCGTGATAAACAATCCAACGGCATAGGGAACGGCTTCAGGTCGCCAGCGCACACAACCGAGAATGGTCGCGAGCAGACCAAAGGTGGCCACCCCTTCGGACAGCCACTGACTGCTGCCGGTGCGGACCTTCGTCGAGGTTTGCAGCAGCGAGAGATCGAACATGGCATGGGCGAGCAGAACACCAGAAAGCGCCGCCATGATTTGAACAACGACATAGAGACCGGCGTCCGCCGCGCTGATCTCCTTGCGGAGAAAAAAGACGAACGTCACCGCAGGATTGAAATGCGCACCGGACACAGGGCCGAATATGAGAATGAGGACCACCAGAATAGCGCCGGTGGCGATGGCATTGGCCAACAGTGCGAGGCCATCATTTCCGCCCGATAGACTGTCGGCCATGATGCCAGACCCGACGACAGTGGCGAGCAGCAGAGCTGTGCCCAGGGCCTCGGCGACGAGCTTTTTGGAACGAGGGGGTGTCATAGGCAGTTTTGGACAGCCGTTAGGACTGACCAATCTCCTTAACCCGGCGTTGCAACGCGAGGCGGTCCAGGCGATCCAAAGGTAAGTTCACAAAAATATTGATACGATTGTTGAGCTGACGGAAGGCGTCAAAAAAAGCAGATTTGATTTCGGCATCACTTCCCGTCACGGCAGCGGGATCTGGCACGCCCCAATGGGCGGTGATGGGTTGCCCCGGCCAAATGGGGCACACCTCACCGGCGGCATTATCACAAACCGTGAAAACGAAATCTAAGGGAGGTGAGTCTGGCTTTGCAAACTCATCCCAATTTTTAGAGCGCAGACCCTCAACGGGAAAATTCTGGCGGGTCATCAAATCCAGCGCATAAGGATTGACGCTCCCGGTGGGGTGAGAGCCAGCACTGTATCCCCGAAAGCGCCCTTTGCCTTCTCGGTTCAACGCACATTCCGACATGATGCTGCGGGCTGAGTTCCCTGTGCACAGGAACAAAACATTAAAAATGCGATCTATATCAGACATTTTTCTGGGACTTTCTGATTCTGGGATCTTATGCGACCAGGGTCTCGGGGTCAGCTAAACGGCGGAAGCGTTTGGCATCGGCTGTGTAGGGGGTCTCTAATTTAGCCCCACCTGCTACAGCCGTGACGGTCGTGATTGCCCAATCTGGCAGAGCGGTGGAGAGCTGATAGAACATCCACTGCCCCTGACGGCGGGACTCAACAACACCCGCCTCACGCAGCGCGGCGAGATGACGTGAAATTTTAGGCTGCGACAACTGCAACGCCTGGACGAGTTCGCATACACAAAGCTCGCCCTGCGTGGACAACAGCACTAAGCACCGGAGACGGGTCTGATCCGCAATCATTTTGAAGAAAGCATCTGGTTTCATAAGAGAATATATTCGCTAAAACATATATATGGTCAAGCGTATATATTGTGACACTTTAAGTACCAAATCTTTAACACCAAGACTGTGTTTGATGGCTGTGTTTGACAGCCAATGTGCAGTAACAATCTGAAATCCCAAACGCAGCGTATAGAGATTATGAATTCCAGCCCTGTTATTGTTTGGTTCCGCCAAGACCTGCGTATTGAAGATAACCCGGCCTTGTCTGCGGCGGCAGCGACCGGTCGACCAGTTATTGCCCTCTACATTTTGGACCAAGAAAGTCCTGACGTGCGCCCGATGGGGGGGGCCTCGTTGTGGTGGCTGCATCATTCTCTGACGGCCCTAACCGAATGTCTGGAAACCTTGGGCTTAACGCTGACCCTCAGACGCGGAGCGGCCCATGAGGTTCTCAAAGGCATCATCAAGGAAAGTGAAGCCGGCGCGGTGTATTGGAACCGCTGCTATGAACCCGGTGTGATTGATCGCGATAAAACCATTAAGCCGTCTCTGCAGGATAAAGGTGTCACGGTTGAGAGTTTCAATGGCAGTTTGCTCTATGAACCGTGGGAGATTAGCACCAAGCAAGATAAACCCTACCGGGTGTTTACACCGTTCTATCGTATGGTGCTGGCCCAAGGAGAGCCATCACCACCGCGCGCTGCGCCGTCTTCTGTTGTAAGTTACAAAGATAAAATTAATGGCGACGCACTGGCGGATTGGGCGCTTCTGCCCACCAAACCGGATTGGGCAGGTGGATTACGAAAGACCTGGACCCCTGGCGAAGTGGGTGCGACCGAACTCTTAGATCAGTTTCTGGATACGGTTGTTGATGCCTATAAAACGGACCGGGATTTTCCGGCCAAGCCGGCCACGTCTCGTCTATCACCGCATTTGCATTTTGGTGAAATCAGTCCACGTCAAATTTGGCAAACCACCGCACAGCGAGAACCGAACAGCGGCACAGAGACGTTTTTGAAAGAGATCGTGTGGCGCGAGTTTGGTTATCATCTGCTGTACTACAACCCGGAAATGCCGACGACTCCGCTCCAGGAAAAGTTCAAACGGTTTCCCTGGCAAACCAACGACAGTTATTTGGACGCCTGGCAGCGTGGGCAGACAGGCTACCCCATCGTCGATGCGGGTATGCGTGAACTCTGGACGACAGGCACCATGCACAATCGGGTGCGGATGATTGTAGCGTCGTTTCTGGTGAAACACCTACTTCTGCATTGGCGCGCGGGTGAAACCTGGTTTTGGGACACCCTGGTGGATGCAGACCTGGCCAGCAACACCGCCAACTGGCAGTGGGTGGCCGGATGCGGTGCGGATGCCGCGCCCTATTTCCGGATTTTCAATCCGATGACGCAAGGTCAGAAATTTGATGAAGATGGGGATTATGTCAGACAGTGGGTGCCGGAGATTGCCGCGTTACCCAACGCCGTGATTCACGAACCCTGGGAGGCCACACCCGTTGAACTGCTGAACGCCAACATCGACTTGGGAACGACCTATCCTCGTCCCATCGTTGATCACTCTGCCGCCAGAGCCCGCGCCTTAGCCGCCCTCAAGTCTCTCAATCCAGACACTACGACTTAGCTGGGCTCGGGAGCCGCAGCACCTTCCATCGACTTGGACAGCAGCATGTAAAGCTTACCCATGTCGGAGGTCGAGAAAGTTGTGGTCAGCACTTCGGCGCGATCGGTGGCGCGGGCGTGCTTAACCAAAGCAGAGTACTCTTTGAGATACCGCATCACAAAAGTGCGGAACTTCTCGTCGGTCTCGTATTTTTTCTGGATCGCGGCCATTTTCTGACGACTCAGAGTCTTGGTGATGTGGCGCAGGAAGACAGCTTGGTCACCCTTGTGGTACCGCTTCCACAGCTCTTCCTCGACAGACGGCTGGAAAATACGGGCGATATCGACAGCAAGGGAATGCAGTTGCTCGATCACGTAAGTGGTTTCTTCCAGGAACTTGGCTGTCTGTGCTTTTTCGTGAGAGTCGTCCAACTGCTTTGCACTGGTCGATGCTTTACCAGCAGACTCCAGAAGCTCTTCGACTTGACGCTTAAAGGTGTACCCAGCTTTGGCCGTTTGGTCCGTGATTTCATTGCTGGCATCGACCAAGCTTTCAGCATGCTTGCGCAAGGTCTTCAGAACCACTTCAACACGGGCGACGGCCTCATCAGCAGACGTGCCAAGATTTTGCAGTTGCTGGCGGAAGCCTTCACCGGTTTGACGTACACCAGAGGCGATGCGCTCGGACGTATGGCCGAACTCATCCAACGAGGTGCGCATTTGCTCGCTGGCCACCGTGACTTGTGCGGCACCGCGATTGGTGGAATCTTCGAAGTCGAGCATAAGTTTCTGCAAGCTTTCGCGGAAACCAGACAAGCGTGACTGGGCGTCATCCGCCGTCGACTTAAGATCCTCAGACCTTTGGCGAACACCATCGCCCACAACGGCCATGCGTTCAGCCGCTTGATCCGCAGCTTTGTCGATGGTTTGTGCATGATCTCTAAAGACGCTGGCGGATTGTTCGAGCTTCATACCTGCAGAAGACGCTGCGGATTGCAGCGTTTCTTTGGACTGGTCCAGCGCATCAAGAGAGCCCTTCAAGGCTTCATTTACTTCCGCTGTGACCGTCGACAGGGCTGTGACCTCCACTCCGATTTCACGCCGCACGGCTTTGGTTTTCTCAACCGATTGATCGGCCACTTCCATGGCGGTGTTTGCGGTTTGCTCAAGGCCCTGGCGAATCGACTCGAGCTCCTTGGTGATCCGCGCACTGGCCTGCATGAGTTCAGATGAGTTTTGACTCAACACATCCGACATGTTGCGGACATGGGAGAGTACTTGTTCAGACGTGGCACCCATTTGGCGGGATTGCTGGGCCATGGACGTTTCGCTGAGTTTGACATGGGTGGCCAATGTGCTGGCTGTTGACTCAAGCTCGTCATTCTGGCGGCGTAAAGTCTCGCGGATACTTTCCGCTTGCGCCGCCGCCCGTTCGGCGCTGGACGACAATTGTTCGGCATGCTCGCGCACACGAACGCCAACGGAATCAATTTTTTGAATGACCGCATCAGAGGCTGTGCCCATGGCTTCGGCGCGCTCAATGGCGATCTCAGACGCTTTATCAAGATCCGCCGTTGCTGTTTTAAAGCGCTCGGTGACGATTTTACTCTTACCTTCAAACTCATCACTGGAACGGGTCAAACGACCTTCCACCTTAGAGGCCGCATCCCCAACCGCATCAGCTTGTTGTTTGATCATATTCTCGACGGCGCGGAGGCGCGCCACGGCATCATCAGACGCTGTTGAAAGTTCCTTCGTTTGGATTGATAGCGCTTCTTCGACGATCTTTACGCGGGACAACACCCGTTCCATCACTTGATCCAGACCGGCGGTTTGCTGCCCAAGGCGTGTGTTAACCTTGGTGCTAAGATCATCGATACGATCTCCTGCAGATGTCAGTTCTGCGCGCTGCTTGGCGAACAACTCATCAAGGCTTTTCGCCTGCCCTTTGAAGCCGGACACCACGGCGTTCACCGTGCCCTCAACACGCTTGGCAACCTGCTCAATTTCTTCAACATGTTTGGCAACCGCTTTGGCCATATCTTCAGAATGGCTCTTAGCCGTGATATTAGAATTGGAGAGCGTCTCTTCCTGTTGCGCCACTTGTTGCGCTATCGCCGCAGAAAGACCTTTGGCGCGCTCGGTCGCGGTGTTCAGGCTCGCGACCTGGGTCTCAAGGGCCTGACTCATGGTGTTAACCTGGGCCAAGGTCTTTTGTGACGCTGCGCCCACAAATTCATGCTGGCGGCGAAGCGCATCTTCAATCTTGTGATTGACCCCGGCAGCCCCATCAATGGCCGCTTTCAACTTGTCCACTTGTTCCGTCACGGCGGCAGCAGAGGTGCTGGCCCCTGTTTCCAGTTGGCCGGTTACCGTGGACAATTTATCGGTGTTCCGCACGAACTGGCTTTGCAGGTCTTGCAACCGTTCTGTGACGACTTTACTGGCTTCTGTCAGAGCATCCGCCTGACGTTTCAGGGATGCTGTAACAGCTTCAACTTGCTGTGCTGCATCTGCGGATGGGTAGGTTAATTGCGCGAGGTGAAGTCGCAGGGCTTCCCCTTCTTGAGAAAGCTGACGTCCGCGATCGATAAAGGCGATCAACAACCACAAGAACGCAATTGGCATCAGTCCAACCGCGAACAGGCCCCCAAACTCTGGCGGAAGCAGCAAGAACAGTTCAGACCAGCCTAAGGTTCGCGTGACGTAAAAAGAAAATATAGCGAGCCAAAAAACACTCAGTCCGATCCCGACTGAGATGGGTTTGTTCGCGTTGGTCCAAGTCATGGGGCTGACCGGCGCAACAGCCGCGTCGACCGGACTATCCTGAACTGCGGCGGGCTTAGCCGTTACATTGGGCTTGGGATCAAATGGCGTGCCGGCTTTAGGCCAGAAGCGTGAGCGTTTTGGCTCAGGCGTTGCAGTCCCCGGCGGCGACTTAGCCGTGCCGTTCGGTTTCGCCGATGATCCGGTCGAATCAGTTGCCGCGCGAGTTACTCCCGCGCCGATGCGTGCGTCTTTAGCCATGTTCGGCTCTTTTTATTGTTAACGAAAAACCCCTTCTCTCGCGGCAAGGTTATCCACAGACTATTAACAAAGTCTTCCCGAGGACCAGGAAAATCAGCAGTTATGGGCTCAGTTGGGTAAAAGTCTATTTGAGTCGAATAACAATATATGTTGTTATCTCTACTGCAACTTGATAGGTTCCAGTAAGTATTCACTACTAAGGGGTATCTGGGATGACTCTGGGCGCCCGCGTTAGACAATGCCGATTGGCCCTCAGTTGGAGCCAAGCCGAGCTCGCCAACAAGATTGGCGTCAAACAACAGTCTGTAGATCAACTCGAATCGGGCAAGGTCAGCCGACCGCGATACATTGTGGAACTGGCAGAAACCCTAAATGTTCCAATGGACTGGTTGCGCCACGGTAAAGGACAAGTCCACCTGTCGCACCAGACCAGCGGTCGGCCGGACGCTGCGCCGGCTTGGGCATTTGAGCCTGATGTCGATACGGTGGCGGGCAAATCTGGCGAAAAAGTACACTTCGAGCTTGATGGTCAGGCCTTTGCCCTGGTGCCTGTGTATGATGCGCGCGCGTCTGCTGGACCTGGGGCGCTCAACGTAGATGCGCCTCAGCCGATGTATCACAACGTGTTCCGCCAGGATTGGCTTAAAACCGTGACGCCGAGTTCAGCAGACAATCTGGCCGTGATGCGTGTTGCAGGCGATTCCATGTGGGATACCCTTCAGGATGGTGACTTCATCTTGGTTGACCGTGCGGTCCAGCAGTGTAGCCGGGATGGCCTCTACGTAATTCGTTACCAGGATGGCGACGAAGTTATGGTAAAGCGCCTCATCCGCCACCCCAGCTCAAAATTGTTAATTGTGAAAAGCGACAACCCAAATTATCCATCACAAATGAGCCTGCAAGATGATGATCTGCATATTGTAGGACGAGTGGTTTGGCTAAGCCGCAGCATCGGCTAGACTAAAGAATACGCATAAGGTATTGATTTATTTAGTTTATTAAGCCAAACGCGCGAGTGAAACCGTAAAGTCTTCACCCCTGTAAGCGTGATTTTAGCGATATTTTTAGCGTAGCGTTTATTTATGGTTTTATATAACAAATTTTATTGTATAATTTCCTTGTTAAGCAACAAGGGAGTCCGCGATGCCGTTTCAACCCAACGATCTTACTGTTCTGGCCTACGCAGATGGCTACACGCTTTGGCATTATGTGACCGATGATGATGCCACGGAAATTCATAACTCTGGTTACTTTGAAGACGCGCGCGACGTGTTTAGAAATAATGACCGCATTGAGGTATTCGGGGCCGACGAATCTTTCGATGCCGTGATCACAACGGTCGGGCGGGTCAGACTGAGAGTATCCTGAGATCACCCAGGATCAGTTAGACCTAAAGTATGATGGCCCACCGCCTCTCTGGATGCGGGACACGCCTGAAAAGCAGGCTCTTGCCAAGGCCGCAGCCCAGCGTCTGGCGCACCGCGTATTTAGAAAAGACGAGAATGGATCAACAAAACGAAAGGCTTATGTGATGCGCATTAAAACACTCAAAACGGAGCGTTAGCGGCAGACCCTCTAGTTTTGAGCAACTTGGTTAGAATCAACCTGGGCAGTTGATTTGGACCGGCCACACTCGTTCAGGTGCTGATTCAGACCGCGAATACATTCGCTGCCGGTGGTCTTAAAAAGAAAAGGAAAAACCCCGTGGACCATACAGGCCAAGGCAGCGATGATCATGCGCCCGCCAAAACCTGTCGCAAACAAGAGATGCTCAAAATATGTTTCGTTGACAGACTCTGGGTGCTGACAAAACAATTTCTTTAGTCCAGACATGAATAACCTCTTTTTTGAACGGTAAGGAATTATAGCGCCTCACAGACAAAATTTGTTTGCGATCTGATGCCGTATATCTCAGAATACAGGGTACAATGTTCTAACATTACGGCTAATAGGGTAATCCCGTTCCATGGATGATAAAGATCGGAAGATTCTGACACTATTGCAAGAAGATGCGATGATGCCAGTCGCAGAAGTCGCCAGTCATGTCGGCCTCTCTACAACACCCTGCTGGCGGCGTATTCAAAAGCTTGAAGAAGAAGGTGTGATCCGCAAGAGGGTTGCGCTGTTAGATCGGCATAAACTTAACGTGGGTGTGACCGTCTTTGTGGCCGTAAAAACCCGCCATCACGTGATGGACTGGCTGGATAAATTTAAAAATGCGCTTGAAGAAATTCCGGAGGTTGTTGAAGCCTATCGCTTATCTGGAGAAGTCGACTACCTGTTGCGCATCGTTGTGCCGAATATCGAAGCTTATGATGAGGTCTACAAGCGACTGATCAAAAAGGTCGAGTTTTCTGACGTTAGTTCAAGCTTCGCCATGGAAGACATGAAATTCACAACAGCGCTGCCCGTCAAATACATTTGAGCAGCAGAAAAATACAGAAAGGCTCGGACGCTTTAAGCGGTATCCGTTGGCTTGCCGTCATACTCTGTATAGAGCGCCTTAAGGATGCGATCTAAGAAACGACTGCGCCACTCTGCCCGGGCTTTTGCTTCATCTTCATCCGGGCGGAACGCTTCGACATCTTGTTCAGAATAGACGCCCTTCTGTGCGGCCAGGCGCTCGTGGGTATCTAGGCGATCCCGCATCACTGACACTTCGGACGCCAATTCCATAACCATCGTGATCAAGCGGTCTGTATTTGGGTCATCAAAAAAGTGAGGATTGCGCCCTTTGATCTGGTTGGTCTCCGCTGAGCTGTCGTTTTCGTCTTTTGGCATTTTTCCCTCCGTCTTTACTTATCCTAAACCTTTACAGTGTCTGGGCTGCTTGCCTCAAGCGTCAGCTCATCAGACGTTTCATCTGCAAACGATTTTTGCTGTCTTCGCCACGCCGAAGCATAGGGCCCATCGCTGTTAATGAGGGCTGTATGCGTGCCGCGCTCAACCACCTCACCTTCTTCTAAGACCAGAATTTCGTCAGCATCAACAATGGTGGATAGGCGGTGCGCGATCATTAACGTCGTCCGCCCCGCGCTGACCTCCGCCAAGTTGGCCTGGATTTCTTTTTCCGTGTGGGTGTCTAAGGCAGACGTTGCTTCGTCAAAAATGAGAATGGGAGAGCCTTTTAGTATGACACGCGCAATGGCAACACGCTGTTTTTCACCCCCAGACAGCTTGAGACCACGCTCACCAACCAGTGTCTCGTACCCATCCGGCAATGCAGCGATGAACGTGTCGATATGCGCCATGCGAGCGGCATCTTCGATTCTGCTCTTGTCCGATCCAGGCTTTGCATAAGATAAGTTGTAATCCAATGTGTTGTTAAACAAGACAGTGTCTTGGGGTACTATTCCAATAGTCTCGCGAAGACTATCTTGTGTCACCTGGGAAATATCTTGCCCGTCAATCTTGATGCAACCTGATGTCACGTCATACATACGGAACAATAGCCGACCGATCGTAGATTTACCGGATCCTGTTGGACCGACAATGGCAACGGATTTGCCAGCAGGGACTTCAAAAGACACGCCCTTCAAGATGGGACGCCGGACATCATAAGCAAACGTAACATTCTCGAAGGTAATGGTTCCCCCCTCAAGGACTAGCGGCTTGGCCTCTTCAGAATCCTCAACCTCTGGCGCTTCATCCAGAATCTCAAACATCTTCTCCAGGTCAACCAAAGCCTGCTTAATATTGCGATACACAAAGCCAAAAAAATTGAGGGGCTGGGCCAGTTGCAGCATGTAGGTGTTGACCATAACAAAATCGCCTTGGGTCATCGTGCCGTTCACCACGCCGTAACCCGCCATCACCATCAGCAAGGTCACACCGATTGAGATAATCGCGGACTGGCCGATGTTCATGTAGGCGAGCGAAACCTGGGTGCGCACAGCGGCGTGCTCGTACTCTTCCATGACTGAATCGTATTCAGAGGTTTCCAGCTTTTCATTACCAAAGGCTTTGACGGTTTCATAGTTGAGCAAGCTATCAATGGCGCGCGTATTGGCCTTGTTGTCCAGTTGGTTCATTTCGCGGCGGAACTTGAGCCGCCATTCCGTTGTATAGGCCGTAAAGAAGACGTAGATCGCGACGGTTGCGAACGTCACCACGGCAAACCAGGCATCAAATGCACCCCACAGAATCACGGTGACCAGACCGACCTCGAACAGCGTCGGAAACAAGTTGAAGAGGGTAATCGACAGCAGGCTTTGAATGGCAATCGTGCCACGCTCTATTGAACGCGACAGCCCCCCTGTCTGACGTTGCAAATGGTAGCGCAGGGAGAGGCGATGCAGATGCTCAAGAATCGCTAACGCTGATTTTCGGACGGCACGCACGCCAACTTTTGCGAAAACGGCATCGCGCACCTGACCGAACACCAGAGAAAGCAAACGCGCCATTCCGTAGGCCAAGATCACCCACAACGGCAGGCTCAGAAGGTCACCTTCCAGCGCATCAACAGCGAGTTTTAAAAAATACGGCACGAAGACAATCGCGACTTTCGCCGCGATAATCGCCAGCATTGCAAAAACCACGCGCGTGCGGATTTCAAGATCGCCTTTCGGCCACAAGAAGGGCCATAAGGACTTCAGAACATCCAGGTCGCCACGGCGCCGGGTGTTGTCTTCTGGAAGGGGGCTCTGTGCTTGGCGCACGTTTAGATAACCTCTCGATTGACCGATCAGACTTCAGCCGACTGCTTGTCGCATGGCCAGAGAGTTCAGTGCAACATATGAACGTGTTCTTCGAAACACAAATGGAAAAGGCGCAGACAACGCCTGCGCCTCTCCTAACGACCAGTCTTCACCTCTAAGAAGGTGACTCTCGAACGACTTAAGCGGTTACTGCCGGAATAGGCTGACCAGTAACAGGGTCAACAGCGGCCTCGCCGAATCCGGCGACATCCGAATAGAGCTCAAGCTCTCCGTAAATCTTTTTGTCGGGCTGCTCCTCGACTGACGCGCCATCAGTGCGCTGCGCCACTTGTTGCGCTTTCTCATACAGAGAAAGCTCTTCTTCAGTGCCGCCGCCAGAATTACCTGAGAAAGGCACCTCTTCGCCGACGTTATCACCATAAAGCTTGCCGTCTTCTTCTGGCGCGAAACGCCCAGGCTCAGATTGTGCCACTTTGTCGTAGAGCTTCTCTTCGCCGGTCTCGCCTTCATAGAAACGACCCGTTTCAAACTGCTCTGCTTTTTCGGATAGCTTCTGTTGGACATCAGCATCCGTTGCAAAGCGCCCGAGAACAACCTCAGCTCCCTCGCCAAAGAATTTCTGCTGAACCGGCACACCATCTGTCACCGCGCCTTGATCGGCTATGTCTTCAGCTGCAAACAGCTTCTTCGGCACCACACCGTCTGCTTCCGTGCCAGCGGAATTCACCTGAACATCATTGAAGATTTTGCGCGGAATGTTCGCGTCAGACTCCGATTGTGCCTGTGTGCTCGTGTTCACTGGCGCATTCTGGGCGACAGGTGCCAACACAGATTTTGAGATCTCTTTATCCTGAACCTGCTCTGCCACGGTTGGTGTATCCGTATGAGCCTGGCCACGAGCGGCATATGTGAAGGATGTATCACGCGCCCTGGTCGCACGCTGAGATTCCAGAAGGTCAACACGACCATCAAGATTATTATCAAAGCGCTGAACGACGTCTGCGGTGCCAACCACTTCAGCAGCGCGGCGGCCAACGTCGAAATCTTTAATTTCAATTTTATCGACGGGATCTGCCGAAACTGAGCGAGATGGACGCGGCTGATCAGCAGGATCAGGTGCATCTCTTTTGATCTGCTGCTCTGCAGCTTGCTGCTTGTTGCGGCTTTCGGATTGAGATTGTTCTGACTTTGATTGCCGGACCACAGCATCTGCTGCTAGCGCACCTTTTTGCACAGCCAAGCTCGCAGTATTTTGGGATAGGCTTTCCTGGCTTCCGCCGGAAACACTAAAAGCCCGTTGCTGACGTTCAGCTACGAGGGATTGCTGCAAAGAAGCAGCTGTATCTGTCACGACTTCGGTCATGGTCATCGCCCTTTCTAAGCGACGGGATTTCTTCTGACGGCTTCTGCGTCATCCTTTTTATACAATTAACAAGCGGCAAATTCAATCAAAAGCACCGATTTCTCCTAGGGATAAAGCCGTTTTCAGCCGAAACCTACCAATCTAATGCGTTAGCCCGCCCATCAGTAAGTACTTGATTTCTATGTACTCTTCTATGCCGTAGCGAGACCCTTCCCGGCCAATGCCAGATTCTTTAACACCACCAAAAGGCGCAACTTCTGTTGAGATAATGCCCTCATTAATCCCGATCATGCCGTATTCTAGCGACTCGGCAACACGCCAGACTTTCCCTAGGTCTCGGCCATAAAAATAAGCTGCTAATCCGTATTGTGTGGCGTTGGCCAGCTCAATCGCCTCTTCTTCTGTTGAAAAACGGAACAAAGGCGCGACCGGACCAAAAATCTCCTCATTGGCCAGCGGCATATCCGCTTTGACATCCGTCAGAACCGTCGGCTGATAGTAAGTCTTGCCAAGCTCATGCCGTTTTCCGCCAGTCAAAACTTTGGCCCCTCCAGAAACAGCCTCATTGACGAGAGATTCAACTTTCTCCAATGCACTTTGATCAATAAGTGGTCCTTGATCGACCCCCTCTTCCAAGCCATTGCCAACCTTCAAAGCTTTGACCGCCTCTGCCAGTTTGGCGGCAAAGGCATCATAAACGCCATCTTGCACCAAGAACCGGTTGGCGCAGACACAGGTTTGCCCGCTATTGCGGTACTTAGAAGCCATCGCCCCCTCAACGGCGGCGTCTAAATCAGCATCATCAAAAACAATGAACGGTGCATTGCCGCCTAATTCGAGGGACACCTTCTTAACCGTGCCTGAACATTGCGACATCAACTGTTTGCCCACCTCGGTCGATCCGGTAAAGGTGAACTTTCGTACCGCTGGATGCGTTGTCAAAACCTCACCCACAGGCCGCGACTTAGATGTCGTTACCACATTGAAAACGCCTGCGGGCAATCCCGCACGCTCACCAAGCTCAGCCATGGCCAAGGCAGATAAGGGGGTTTGAGCGGCTGGCTTAACGACAAACGTGCACCCCGCAGCAAGCGCAGGCGCGGCCTTCCTGGCAATCATCGCATTGGGGAAATTCCAGGGTGTAATCGCCCCAACAACGCCAATTGGTTGCTTAAGCACAATGATCTGTTTACCGGGCTGATGGCTGGGAATGACATCGCCATAGATCCGTTTGGCTTCTTCAGAAAACCATTCAACAAAGCTCGCGCCATACGCGATTTCGCCCTTGGATTCCTTTAAGGGTTTGCCTTGCTCCGCCGTCATAATAACCGCCAAGTCGTCTTGGTGCTGGAGCATCAAATCAAACCACCGACGCAGAATAGCGGCACGTTCCTTGGCCGTTTTAGACTGCCATTGCTTTTGCGCGGCCTGTGCCGCCTCGACAGCGGCTGTGGCCGCATCAGCGCCGCACTCGGTGACCTCAGTGATCACGTCGCCCGTTGCAGGATTGCTGACAGCAAAAGTAGAATCCTGCTCGCCACTGTGCCAGGCGCCATTGATATAAGCTTGGTTTTTGAGAAGCCTTGGGTCGTTCAGGTTCATATCAGGCATCCTAGCGATTACGTCCGTGGTATTCGGGATTGGGCATCATATCGACAGCTGTCGCCACACGGTTCGACATATTAAAGAAGCCTGCCGTATCCGCGATATCAAAAATCTCATCATCGCCAAACCCGGCGTCGCGCAAAGCTTGTCGATCTGCATCTCCGACTTCACTGGGTGCCGATGTCATTTTATAAGCGAAGTCTAACATAGCAGCGTGACGTTTTGACAAATCAGCCACACGATAATTTATGGCAAGCATCTCACCAAGCTCTGGATCATCAGAGAGTTGGCGCACAGCTTGGCCATGGGCCGCAACACAATAGAAACAGTGGTTGGTTGACGAGACCACAACAGCGATCATCTCGCGTTCCAACTTGCTGAGCCCACTCTCTCCCAACATCAACTCATTATAGAAGGACACGAATGTTTTGAGCTTTTCTGGCCGAGAGGCATAAGACTGCAAAACATTTGGCAGAATACCGAGTTTCTCTTTACAGACGTTGAAGTATTTTTTCATATTCTCATCAAGGCTTTCCTCCAATTCCAACTCCGTGGGCGTTTTGAGGGCCATGACATGTGAGGGTTGAGGCATCGATGTTCTCCGGATTTCAATTCTGAAATTATGTCTCTAGAGTAAACGGTATGAACCTGTTGAGTCTAAAACCGATACCCGCAATGGATTTCGCTGATCTGTCCCGGCCAGCGTCTCCTAATACCTTTTTGTTGTGCCCCGCAGATTTTAGCGCCTCGCCACCGGACCAGGAAGCACCCATTTATACTTGCCATTGTGCTTTGCTGATAACCAACTGGGAGGCAATGATAAGCGATCAGCCCCGTACCATTGAGCATGATAGGTCTGACGATGGGTTGAGTCGAACCTATGTTCAGCGCTCTCTGTTGGTTGGATACCCAGACATTATATCCGTTCAGTTCATCGCAAAAGGTGAAACGGAATGCTCTTTGGCGGTCTACAGCCGGTCGCAATATGGACACAGTGATTTTGGGGTAAACCGGAGACGCGTTTTAGACTGGCTGGCCAATCTTCAGAAAATAATGGCGTAGATCTATGACCCAAATATAGCCAGGGGATCTCTGTATACGCCTCACAGCGTTTGCATAGAATGTCCGAATTCTATAAACGAACCTCTGAAACAATCTATATAGAGCCAGTTTTGGTGAAGGAAGTACCCCATGTCCGCTCCCCGGCAGGACCGTCGCGCCCAACTTAAAGCAGCCATTGATAAATCGATTCTCGTGCTTGATGGGGCCATGGGAACGATGATCCAATCCTATCAGCTTGATGAAGCTGGATTTCGCGGCGGGCGTTTTAAGGACTGGAGCCACGATCTGCGTGGCAACAATGATCTGCTGTGCCTGACCCAGCCAGAGATATTAAAAGAGATCCATAGGGCCTACTTAGACGCTGGCGCTGATATTCTTGAAACCAATACGTTCAGTTCGACCTCAATCGCGCAAGCGGATTATGGCTTACAAAATTATGCCCGTGAATTGAATTTAGAATCAGCACGGATCGCGCGCGAAGTCTGTGATGAAGTAACAGCTAAAAATCCAAGTAAGCCGCGCTTTGTTGCCGGTGCCCTCGGCCCGACAAATCGTACAGCCTCGATCTCACCAGACGTCAATGACCCAGGCAAACGCAACACAACCTTCGACGAACTGCGGGGGGCCTACGAGGAAGCTGTGGAAGGTTTAATCGAGGGTGGCGTAGATATGATCTTGGTTGAGACCGTGTTTGATACGTTAAATGCCAAGGCTGCGCTTTTTGCGATTGAAGATGTCTTTGAAAGAACGGGCGATAAACTACCGGTCATGATCTCTGGCACAATCACAGATCAATCAGGCCGAACTTTATCCGGACAAACCGCTGAAGCGTTTTGGAACTCCGTGCGTCATGTCGAACCCTTCACAATTGGCCTGAACTGCGCACTCGGGGCTGAACAACTGCGGCCTTATGTGGCGGAGATTTCCCGTATCGCTGACACCTATGTCTGCACTTATCCTAATGCCGGACTGCCCAACGAATTTGGCGAGTACGATCAGACCCCAGAGGAAATGGGGAGCCTGATTGGCCAATGGGCCGAAGATGGATTGCTCAACGCGATTGGCGGGTGCTGCGGCACGACCCCAGATCATATCGCCGCTATTGCAGCGGCTGTCGCCGGCAAAGCCCCACGTAAAATCCCAAAGATCGAACGCAAACTGCGTCTCTCTGGGTTAGAGCCATTTGCTTTAGCATCATGAGCACATCGTCAGCCTCAACCACATTTGTTAATATCGGTGAACGGACCAACGTCACCGGGTCGGCAAAATTCAAAAAGCTGATCCTCAATGATGACTTTGAGGCCGCCCTGGATGTTGCCCGCGATCAAGTTGTAAACGGTGCTCAGATCATCGACATAAACATGGACGAAGCCATGCTGGATTCAGAAGCCGCCATGGTGCGATTCCTGAACCTGATTGCATCAGAACCAGACATCAGCCGCGTGCCCATCATGATCGACTCTTCTAAATGGTCGGTCATTGAAGCCGGACTAAAATGTGTTCAGGGCAAATCTGTTGTTAATTCCATCAGCCTAAAAGAGGGCGAAGCGCCGTTTTTCGAGCAGGCCCGTAAGCTGAAACGCTATGGCGCGGCCGTAGTCGTGATGGCGTTCGATGAAAACGGCCAAGCCGACACCGCTGACCGTAAAGTAGAAATCTGCACCCGGTCCTACAAATTGCTGACCGAGAAAATCGGGTTCCCGCCTGAAGATATTATTTTCGATCCCAATATCTTTGCCGTAGCGACCGGCATCGAAGAGCACAACGGCTATGCACTGGACTTTATTGAAGCCACGCGCAGAATTAAAGAAACCCTGCCGCACTGCCATATCTCCGGCGGCGTCTCGAATATATCGTTCTCCTTCCGCGGCAATGAACCTATCCGCGAAGCTATGCATTCCGTCTTTCTGTATCATGCCATTCAAGCCGGGATGGACATGGGCATCGTCAACGCCGGACAGCTGGCCGTGTATGCCGACATTCCCGAAGACCTGAAGGAGCGCGTTGAAGACGTCATTCTTAACCGTCGTCCTGACGCCACAGACCGCTTGTTGGAAATCGCGGATCAGTATCGTGGCGAAGGCAAGAAGCGGGTGGTTGATCTGTCCTGGCGCGAGAAGTCTGTCAACGATCGCCTCAGCCATGCGCTTGTAAACGGTGTCACTGATTTCATCGAAGAAGACACAGAAGAAGCTCGTCAAAACACAGATCGACCGCTTGATGTGATCGAAGGCCCGTTGATGGACGGGATGAACATTGTTGGCGACCTGTTTGGCTCAGGAAAGATGTTCCTGCCCCAAGTGGTGAAAAGCGCCCGGGTTATGAAAAAAGCTGTGGCTTATTTGATTCCCTTTATTGAGGAAGAAAAAGCAAACAACCCGAACTCAGACACGGGCTCAAAAGGAAAAATCGTACTTGCCACTGTAAAAGGCGACGTACATGACATTGGCAAGAATATTGTCGGTGTAGTTTTACAGTGTAACAACTTCGACATCGTTGATCTTGGCGTCATGGTGTCTTGTGAGAAGATTCTGGCGGCAGCAAAAGCTGAAAACGCAAACATAATCGGCCTCTCCGGCCTCATCACGCCAAGCCTTGAGGAAATGTCTTACGTTGCCAGCGAGATGAAACGTCTTGGCATGAACACGCCATTACTTATTGGGGGGGCAACAACCTCCAAAGTCCATACAGCTGTAAAAGTTGCGCCTAAGTATGACGGCGCAACCATATATGTGACCGATGCATCACGCGCAGTCGGGGTCGCCAGCAACCTTTTATCGCCTTCGCTAAGAGACGACTTCATGGCGTCTGTGCGTGAAGAATATAACTCTGTTCGCGATGCTCATGAAAAAGGTCAGAGAGCAAAAACACGACTACCCCTCGCTGATGCTCGCGCCAATAAACAACAGATTGACTGGGGGTCATACGAGACAACTAAACCGAAAGCGCCTGGCCTTACAATCTACGATGACTATGACCTTGCTGAGCTAACCACCAGCATTGATTGGTCGCCGTTTTTTGCGACATGGGAATTGAAGGGCACTTACCCCAATATTTTTAATGATAGTTACGTGGGAGAGACAGCGCGTTCGCTTTATAATGATGCCCAAGCCATGCTGCAGAGACTGATCGGCGAAAAATGGCTCACGGCGAAAGCGGTCGTCGGTCTTTGGCCCGCCAACGCAGTGGGTGATGACATCGAAGTTTATAGCGATGAATCGCGCTCAAAAACCCTGCAGACTTTCCATACACTGCGTCAACAAATGCCCCGCAAAGGCAGAGACCGCGCCAACCTGGCTCTGGCTGACTTTATCGCTCCAAAAGACAGCGGCCTTATAGACACGCTGGGTGCCTTTGTCGTCACAACAGGGCTAGGTATTGATGCGCCGGTCAAGAAGTTTGAAGACGACCAGGATGACTACAACTCAATCCTTCTTAAAGCCTTAGCGGATAGGCTTGCGGAGGCATTTGCCGAACGCATGCATCAAAAGGTCCGCAAAGAACTTTGGGGTTATGCGTCTGACGAAAACTTGAAAAATGAAGACCTCATACAGGAGCAGTATAGAGGAATCAGGCCCGCACCAGGCTACCCGGCATGCCCCGATCATACGGAAAAAGCTCTGCTGTGGGAGTTGCTGGATGCTGAAAAACATACGGGCGTGTCTTTAACTGAGAGCTTCGCGATGTGGCCCGCTTCCTCTGTCTCTGGTTTCTATTTTGGACATCCCGACAGCCAATATTTTGGGGTCGGCAAAATTGAGCGGGATCAAGTCGAGGATTATGCCGTCCGCAAAGGTTTTGACATTAAAACCATGGAGCGCTGGCTCGCTCCTAACCTCAACTACGACCCTGACAAACCTGCTTAGAGACACAGGCACGGTTGTTTAAATCGGCGGTGCGCATCATTTAAGTCGGCGGTGCGCCGCCTTTAAACCGGCGGTGCGCCGCTAAACAAAACCAAGAAAGACGACACGGTTAAAAGTGCGCCCAGGGTCGCGCCGCCGACCACCGTAATGAAACGACCGAGCGGTCCCATTAAACTGGTGAACTTCCGGTCCGCTGCCCATTTTAACAGCCACCCTGATGCCAGACCCAAAAGCGTGCCGACAACAACCATCGTCCAGCCAGTAAAATTCGTCATGATAAAAAACGCTGAGACAAAAAAAGACAGGGCGACACCGATCATCACGGCAACAAAGGCCAAAGGAACCTCCTTCAGCGCAATTCTAGTCCATCGCTTTGCCCGCCATGATCGAACGGCACTTATAATTTCTGGGGAGTTCGCTTCACTCACCCATCTCACAGCTAATCTTTTTGCTTCAGCAATTGCAGAAACCAAATCACCGTGAAGTGTTAAAGGCACGGCAACAATGATGCGATGGTCTTTACCGCCTTCGGCTTGCCTGAGCACCAAAATGTGCGAAGTAATGCTATCGGGGGCGATAACAAATGTGAAACCGTCGCTGTGACTGCGGGCCAACCACCAAGTTTCTTTTTCAGCATCTTCCCAAATAAGATATCCGGGAGAGCTGCCCTCTGTGGCTGAATAGACAACCGTCATTTGAGATGGCCTATGGCGTCAACGACTTTAGCCGGTAGGGAGAGTGAAATGGAATTTACAGCCCGATCCAGGATTGGACTCAACCCATAGGTCGCCGCCATGGCGATGCACCAAATTGAGGCAAAGCCTGAGTCCGAGACCGTATCCGGTCTCTCCACCCGTGCCGAGTGTGGTCGAAAGTTTGCGACTTTGAAGAAACGCCTCCACTTTATCAGCATCCATGCCGACGCCGTCGTCTGTGACGGTGATATGTACATGCTCAGGGGCGTCCTTTTTAATCTGCGCAGAAATTGCAATCTGATTTCCTGTCTCACAGAACTTAATAGCGTTATTTATAAGATTACGAAACACAGTCTGCACCATATTACGGTCTGCAGTGACCTGCATGTGCTCTAATGCATGTCTAATTTCGACGCCCTTTGCCCGAGCCAAAAGTTGCAACGGACGAATACTTTCTTCAACAGCACTTTCAAGCTCAAATTTTGTGCACCGAAATGGTAAGTCAGCACTTTCAACTGCAGCCCATGCCAACAGGTTATCAAGCAGTGCATTCGTATTCTGGGCCGCCTCTACAATCAACGCGCCATACTCTTTAACCTTTTCAGGCGGGAGCTTAACGTCTTCGCTAGAGAGCAAAGATGCGAACCCAATGATGTTGTTAAACGGACTCTTGAGGTCGTGACCAATGATTGAAAATAATTGGTCTTTTGCCTGCACAGACTGCTGGAGTTCTTGACGCGCTTTATCTAACTCGGTCTCACGAATCTTAGCTGCCGTGATATCTTGAACCGTCGTAATATAGCGTTTCAGGTTTCCCGCTTTGTCTACAACTGGCTGACCTATTTCCCTATAAAAACGCACGCCGATCGATGGTGCACACCGATATTCAAGATCATAGGGGCGCGCAGCAACGATGCTGCTTGAGAGGGTGTTAACATAGACGCTCCGGTCATCTTCATGAACAAACCGGGAAAACTCAGATGGATGCGAAATACCGGACAGCAACTTTTCGAGTTGGGTGGCGAACATGCAGCAGAGATGGTCAGAACAAAAGGCTAGGCTGGCCTGTTCCGGATCCCAAACCCAATGCCCTAGGCCAGATACCTGCGCAGCAAGATCAAGCATATCTTTCTGATCACGCACAGCTTGCAACGTTTTGAAAGCGGCAGTGACATCCGTAATCACTCCAACCAGAGCGCTGGCCTTGCCGCTTTGATCAAACTCAGCCTGACCTTTAACGATGATGTTTTTTAAAGCACTCGTCCGCGTCACGATCCGTGCGTCAAATTCAAAACTTACGGCATCTGCTGTGGCCTTATTCAAATACGCAGCAACACGCTGACGATCTGTGGCATAAAACGAGTCTACAAAATGGCTGAGAGAGGGCGTAAAAAAAGAGGGGTTTTCATCAAAAATGCTAAAGACTTGGGGCGACCATGTCATGGTGTCAGCATCGACCTGCCAGTGCCAATGCCCCATATTGCCAATGGTCTCAGCAAGCGATAGCAAGCCTGCGCCATCTTCTGCGTCTGTCCCTTTTGGCGACACTGCACTATGAACGTCTGCGGCAAGCATACGTGGAGGAATCCTATTCAAGGATCAAAACTAGTTTAGACTAAAAAATAGTTTCCTAAACGCGGGACGTCCACCAAAAAGTTTGTCCACACGATTACTAAACTAATACGTGTATATTGCACTTCAACAATATGAAAACTGGAACTCTGATGGTACCGCAAGGTTATTAGAAGAATGAGTGCATCTTCGCGGAGTCCGTTCTAATGCCTAGACTGACAGCCATTTTATGCGCGTCCTGGGCTTTGGGGATTGCCATTTTGTCACTCTTACCAGCCGAAACAGCGATCTCAACGGGAGGCTATGACAAGCTGGAGCATGGCACCGCCTTTGCTGTTTTAGCCATTCTTATGCGGCTGACATGTCCAAAACCTCATGTTTTCCTGATCTTTTTGGCATGCACACTGTATGGTGGTTTGATAGAGGCCGGTCAGGCTTTTTCACCTGGGCGGCACCCGGATTTATGGGATCTCTTCGCAGACGCTCTAGGTGCCACCCTAGGTCTCATCTCGATCAGATATTGGTCGGCACGACACCGCCATTAACCTATTTTGAAAGTCCGCGCCGTGGCGCGATCCGCAACATTGATAATCCGAGTGCCAGACCTCTTGCGCCGCCGTGCCATGCCTGTTACAACCCCGCTCCTTCCGCAGGACGCCGCGCCTTTTTGGTGAATTTGCGGAGCCCAGTTAGGGGGTGTAGCTCAGTTGGTTAGAGCGCCGGCCTGTCACGCCGGAGGTCGCGGGTTCGAGTCCCGTCACTCCCGCCACTTTATGGCATAGAGTTTTGATAAGGGTCTTTAGCTACACAGCTGAGGCCCTTTTTCTTTAGACTGTGAATTTACCGCCAACACCGACCCTCAAAAATGCAGGAGAGAAATCATGTCTCACAAACGACACGTCGTATTTGTCTCTGGCGTTAGAACGGCCATCGGTAGCTTTGGGGGAAGCCTTAAAGACCATCCCCCTACGGCTTTGGCAGCAGCCGTGACTCGTGAAGCCGTCGCGCGCGCTAACATTGCCCCAGACTCCGTTGAAAGCGTGGTCTTTGGCAATGTTGTACCAACCGATACACGCGATCCGTATCTGGCGCGCGTTGCCGCCCTGGAAGGTGGGCTGCCGATTGTCACGCCAGCCGTCACCGTCAATCGATTGTGCGGCAGCGGCTTTCAGGCAGTGGTCTCTGCTGCACAACAGATTCTTTTAGGGGACATAGATACGGCAATTGCCGGTGGTGCTGAATGTATGAGCCGCGCACCTTATTTGCTGCCTGCGCAGCGTTGGGGTCAAAAGATGGGCGACGCTGCCATGATCGACACACTATTGGGCGCACTCAATGACCCCTTTGGCAACGGACATATGGGTATCACGGCAGAGAACATCGCCGCAAAATGGAACATTGACCGGTATACACAGGACGCGATTGCTGTCGAGAGTCACAGACGCGCAGCAACGGCCCAGGCCGAGGGGCGGTTCGCCAATCAAATTCTGTCTCTGGACGTAAAACAGGGCAGAGACACAGTGACCTTTGACCAAGACGAACATGTACGCGGTGACGTCACAATAGAAGACCTAGGTGCGCTGCGTCCCGCCTTTAAGAAAGATGGGGTTGTGACACCCGGCAATGCGTCAGGTATCAACGACGGCGCTGCCGCATTGGTCATGATGGAAGAAGAAGCGGCTGCACGAGTAGGAGCAAAGCCAATCGCGCGATTGGTCGGTTATGCGCATGCTGCCGTCGACCCATCAGAGATGGGCATTGGCCCTGTACCTGCCGTGCAACGTTTGCTGCAAAAAACCGGGCTGTCTATTCAAGACATGGATGTGATTGAATCTAATGAAGCGTTTGCAGCGCAAGCCTGTGCTGTGGCGCGTGATCTTGGGTTTCCAGAAGACAAAACCAATCCCAATGGCGGTGCGATTGCGCTTGGCCACCCGGTTGGCGCAACCGGTGCTATTCTAACGGTAAAAGCCATCTACGAACTGCATCGTATTAAGGGGCGCTATGGATTGATCACAATGTGTATCGGGGGTGGTCAGGGGATCGCGGGTATCATTGAGGCCATCCACTAACGCTTAGACTGCCGACGCTGGGGTACTAGGCCGGTCGCAATAATAAGAACAAGGAAAGCAACGAGTACAGTCCACATAGCCGCTGAGTACTGTAGTGGATTCAGCCAGACCTCCTCATAAAATCCATAGCGTGGAGCCAATTCGCCAAAAGGAATCCAGAAAATTGCTTTGGTTGGGATTGCGTATCGGACTGCGGCCATAACCCGCGTGTAATGGCATAGCCGCCATAATAAGTAGAGTCCCCAGATCGCCAATCCCCCAGCAATCCCATACGTGACAGGATGATCATAACCCAAAAACCTCTGGTCACCGAGCAACAGTGAGGTCGCATAGCAAAACCAGGTAACGTAAATTGTTTCCAAAAATGTGATCCGGCAAAAATTGCGGTCTTTGGCAGGTGATGGGTCTCCTAGATTCATCCGCAGTACTTTTTGCAACCACCGGAATGCGTTGCATCTTGTATCTTTGTTGAAAACAAAGAAGAGCAGCGTCGCAACACAAATGCCCAAAGACCCTTGTATAAAGAGCAAATGAGCTGGCCACTTCACGCCCGGAGCAACTTCTGCCATAGGCATCGCCAAAGAGATTTCATTAAACTTGAACGAGTAGGACGCCCAGCCAATCCATATCAGCATGCCTGCCGTGAAACCGAGTAGCGTTCCACTTACCTCTTCATTACGGCGCGCGCCGATATACAACATCACCGCCGCGATGACCCCAATGGACAGGAACAAACCACCCGCATTCTCGTAGCCAACAATATCCCTTACAGCGATAACTAATGAATGGGCCAGCGGTACAGCGAGCAGCACAGCTACAAACGCCAGAAGGCCGATATAGGGCGGTCGATAGTAGCGCTGGAGAATTCCCAACTGAGGAGTAACAGAACCCGATTCTGACATACTTGGCTTCCCCCTTACCCAGAAATCGTAGCTGCTTAACAGGCGCTTCCCATTGAACCCATCACCTCAGAGCTACTGTGCTTTAGCGAAGAATTATTATAACTCTGCTACAAGAATTAGACCAAAAGCAAACAAAAGCGCCTTCCACCCTAATCAGGCACGGCATGATAAACCTTGCGCAGACTCGTGGGATCATCAAAGGCTATAACCAATAAACGGGCGACTTCAGCGCGCGGGATTCGTCCCCAGTCGAAACGCTGGGTGTCCTCAACCAGAAAGCCAGTTCCGGTTGCTGGCCCTTCGCCCAAGCCACCGGGACGGATAATCGTATAATCCAACGTACTGGCCTTAATGTAGTTTTCAGCCGTGGTTTTGCGTTCTAGGGCAGACCCCAATACCCAACGCACAAAGAATGGTAACGCCTGTAGGCTTTCCCCAGCACCAATGGAACTGACCATCAGCATACGGTTCACACCAGATGCAACGGCAGCTGTTGCAATATTGATCGTGCCAACGTCATCAACAGGACTATCGCCTCCGCTGCTGCCAAGTGAACTGATCACGGCCTGGTAGGAGCCAGACTCAAAGGCTGCTTGTACCGAGTCTGCTTCAAGGGCATCACCTTCGAACAACTCAACGCCCAAAGATTGAAGCTCCGCCACATCTGACGTCGGCCTGACAAAAGCCGTGACAGCATCTCCGCGCGCCGCAAGAATTTTGATAACCTCTAAACCTGTACCGCGTGTTCCACCAAAGACGAGAATACCATCTGGTGCTGACCCGTCCGCAGGCGCATACTCATCCTGGGCAAACGTGTGGGATGGAAAAGTCATAGCCATAACCGCGACCAAGGCTAAAACGGTATGCCTGAGAGAAGTGATCATTGTCCAACCTCTAATGTGCTAACGCGTTTCAGTTTATTCATTTCATCACTCTCCGTACCCCAAACGATCTGCCCCTCTTTGTCACGATAGCGCCCAAGAAACCAATATTCATTAGGGGTGATATGAATTGAATCTTCCGCGATCATATCTTCACCACTGCCGGGATTAATCATCCGGCAGGGGCCAAAATCCATTGGGCCTGAGATGACCTTACCGTCCTCTCGCAAACTTAGCTTAAAGTCACAGCCAAGACGCCAAGTGAAATCTTCGATGGTCAATCCGTCCAATTGTTCTGGATTACGGTGGACGTTGTAAAATTTCTCTTCGTCCACAAAGGATAATTCACGTTGATGAACCTGTCCGGTCTCTGGACTCACAAAAAAATGCAAGACTCCACGGCGGATGATCCACTCTTTATCGTCTGAACCATCAATAGAAGATTGTTGATAGATTGTGACTCCGTCAAGGAAAGGCAGCTCTACCGGTAAAAAAAGTTGATGCATCAGGCGATGCTGAAGGTTCTCGGGAACGTTATTGTCGATATCGCGCTGAACCTGTTCAGAACTGTCGTAGCGGCCATTCACCCACACCTTTACAGCATCGAGAATACGCTGAGACTCAGTGGCACCAGAGGTGTTGGTTTCAGAGGCAAACACCAAGTTATAGGTGAGCAGAGACACTCCAAGCCCAACCACAAAGAAAATGAGACGTTTCTTGAAGCTCACAGCATCCTCCGGAAATCAGCGTTGCAGATGCACATTGAGCCAAATTCTGACGTGTTACACGATACATGTCGAGACGGCTTAACTGATTTCAACGTTATAGGGTGAGCCGTGACCGATTTGCGGCAACCAGTAATTTCCCATAAGTTTTCATAGGTTTTGGGAGCATTGATCAAATGAACACCGAGATGAAACGACGGAAGAATTTCTGGCCCGGATTGGGGGCCTGCGTTTTTCTCGCTGTCGCCCTGCTCAGTAACTCATTTTTCCCCGCCGTTCTGGCTCAGCATATTCCTGAGCAAAATCAGCCGAAATCTATTGATATGCCGATGGATTTACCCGCCCTCGCGGAGATTGATGCCTTAGATGGGCCAGATGCGCCGATCCGCCGTTTCTTTCTTACCAGTCAGGGAATGCGCGGCCAAACCGTGCCACTTCCTGAGACAGAAGGGTGGTTCTGCACACTGAGTCAAGCCACGCATGTGATGCTCGATTTCTGGCCGAACCTGAATCAATGGGTTTTCCAAGTGGGATTCTCAGAGGACGCCGAGTTGACGGCTGGTGGACTCGCCACCTGTCACCGACTTTCAAAGGGAGACGCTGACAAATGAAACGCACCCTCACACTCTCTCGGCGCTCCTTTGCACTCGGCGTGGTTGGCATAACGGGCCTCAGCAGATCTGTCTATGGGCAAAAGCAGGTTTCTACTGTCGTTGTCGCAGGCGCGACCGGACGCACCGGTCAACGCATTGTCGCGGCCTTGCTCGCGGACGGATATCGGGTGCGCGGATTAACCCGCGATGCCGAGCGGGCAAAAGCTCGCTTTGGCGAGATCGTGGACTGGATGAGTTGCGACGTCCGCAATCCCAACGACGTAGCGCGGGCCGTCAATGGCATGGACGCTGTAATCTGCGCCATTGGCTATACAGAGTTTGCAGGCCCCAACGGCGGCCAATTTGTGGATTACCTGGGCGTCCGTCATTTGGTTGATGCGGCAAAAGCTGAAAAAGCAAAACATTTCGTGTTGATTTCATCTGGCTCAGCCGGACCAGCAAGAGACCAAAAGCTAAACCCGCTGTTCGGCTACGTAGGCTATTGGAAAACGAAAGCAGAAAACCGATTAAAGGAAAGTGGCGTTCCCTTCACCATCATTGGCCCAGCTGGGCTGGTGGATACTGAAGGTGGTACAAAAGCCATTCGGGCGGCAAGACGTCCGGATTACATAAAGCTGCCAATGGCGGAACGGGTTGTGGATATCGGTGATGTCGCGACGGTGGCTGTCGCAAGCCTGACCGAACCGGTTCTCCGGGGTAAAACCTTTGCCCTGCTCAATGACGATGGATCTCCTTCCTATGACTGGCGTCAGGATGTTGCAGACCTGCCTCCGGAAGACAGCTAAGAACCGCTGGCTTTGTCAAAGGCGGCGAAAGTTCTCCCCGCATTTGCTAACCGAGTCAGCAACGGTGCCGGAGTCCAGTAGCCATACTCATTGCCAAATGAGCCCGCAAAATCATTGAAGGCTTTTACGATCTGACCTAGGCCCAGCGTATCACCGTAAAACATCGGACCGCCACGATAGGCTGGGAAGCCGTAGCCTGAAGCCCAAACAACATCAATATCGCTGGCGCGCAGCGCGATACCATCCTCAAGCAACTGCGCGCCACGGTTGACAAGGGCATACAAGCAGCGCTGCTGAATTTCTGCATCAGATATATCAGTGCGTTGAGAAACATTGAGATCAAACGCAGCTGATTGAATAAGTGAGATCGCGCCTCCGTCAACTTCACGGGTGCGCCCATCTGCGTATCGGTAAAAGCCATAACCAGTCTTTTGACCATATCGTCCTTCGCGATACATGAGATCGCCGGGAACACAATACAGCGGATCGTCAGGCAGGAGATGCCTGTTTTGATCTCGCGTTAAAAAAGTCACGTCGTGGCCTGCGAGGTCCATGACAGCACATGGCCCCATGGCCATCCCCCAAGCTTCCAAAGCCCCATCGACCTGCGCCGGCGTGGCTCCCTCTAACAGAAGCATTTGAGATTCGCGGACGTAGTCTTCCAACATTCTGTTACCGATGAACCCATACCCGACACCCGATAAAACCGGCACTTTTCCAATTTTGCGGCCAAGGGTCATGATCGTCATCACAACTTCTTTTGATGTCTTATCCGCTCGCACAACTTCGAGCAGCTTCATGATATTGGCCGGTGAAAAAAAGTGAGTCCCGAGAACACGCTCAGGCCGCGTCGTGCAAGCTGCAATCTCATTAATATCGAGCGTCGATGTGTTTGTTGCCAACACTGCAGCCCGCTCACAAAATTGATCTAGTTCTTGAAAGATAGCTTTCTTTAGGCTCAGCGATTCAAACACTGATTCGATTACAAGATCCACGTCCCTGAGATCTTCCAGTGACAAAGTTCCCCTCAGTCTGCTCAGGTGATCCTCACACGCCTCAGACGATAAACGACCACGCTCAGCATCCCGGCGTATGGTTTTCTGTATATGATTTAAGCCGCGCTCTAATAAGTCAGCTTGACGGTCCACCAAAATCACATCCAAACCTGCGGACAAAAGACAGATGGCAATCCCTGCCCCCATCGTGCCCGCACCAACGACGCCAACTGCGGCAATCTTAAATTGAACGGTCTCTTTGGGAATGTCTGGAATTTTAAGCGCCAAACGCTCAGAAAAAAATAAGTGGCGTTGCGCTTTAGATTGGAGTGACACCTTCAGTTCGGTTGAAAGGCTACGTTCATTCTTAAGACCATCCTTAATCGGTAAAGTGCAGGCCCACTCAATCGCACTCACAGCAGCAGGTGGAGCCTCAAAGTCTCTACGACATTTAGCGAATAGGGACCTGGCTTCCTCAAACAACGAGTCTGAAAAAGAGCTTGGCTCAACCCTAAGATCACACGTGCGGCGTATGTTGCAACGATCTTTGAAGGCTCGCGCGACTTCTATGGCGGCTTGAGTGACATCTGTCGTGACCACCATATCAATGGCCCCAAGCGCTTTAGCCTCCGCGACGGGAATATGACGACCTGTCGCAATCGCGTCTATGGCCGCCTCAGCGCCAATCAATCGCGGCAGACGTTGCGTGCCGCCAGCCCCTGGGATAATGCCGAGGTGAACCTCTGGCAATCCAACCACACCACCCTGGTGTGCGACGCGATAATGGCACCCCATGGCCAATTCAAACCCACCGCCAAGGGTACTGCCATGCAGCGCAATGACAACGGGTTTCTCACATTGCTCAATGCGGTCAATCAGATCCGGCAATGACGGCTCTTTGACAGGGGCATCAAACTCACGGATGTCTGCGCCACCACTAAACAAGCGTCCCGCACCTGCTATCACTACAGACGATACTGCAGAGTCTGCTTCAGATTGGATAAGGCGAGTCTTAATTTCCTGCCGCACGGCCTGCGATAACGCATTCACAGGCGGATTGTTTAAAAGAAGAACGGCAACGCCGTTTTCAACGGAATACTCAACCAAGGCAGACATATATGACTTCGATCATATGCAGAAAAATGGTCATATGGTTTAACCCTGTGGTCCTCAGATGGAAAGGCCGATTCCGTTGCCTGACCATGTGTGGTTGAATAGCTATGGGTGTGCCGCTGTGGCGCTGGAGGGGAACATAATGTCTAACACTTTAAGACACCGTATTCACGTACTGTTGTCCAATGAGCCTCCACGGCAAACCGCATCTGTAGCCGTTACAGCACTCATTACAGCGATGATTGTTATCAATGTTGTCGCGGTCATTCTGTCGTCGGTTAAGGAACTCAATCAAGCCTACAACCTTTGGTTCCTGATGATTGAGGTCGTCTCCGCTGTTTTCTTTACTGCAGAATGGATTTTACGCGCCTGGGCCAGCGTCGAACGCGCAGAGTACTTTGGCGTCACGCCGTTCAAAGCAAGGCTGCGATATGTTTTATCACCTTTACCAGTCATTGACGTGATCGCTATCGCGCCGCTTTACTTGTCCATTTTCGGTATCGTGAGTGCCCAAAGTCTGATCGCGCTGAGGCTGCTACGGTTACTGCAACTGGCAAGATTCTTCGCGCCACTCGGTGTGCTTTGGCGCGTTATAAGGTCTGAAGGTCCGGCCATGTTAGGAGCGATTTTCATTGTCCTGGTTCTCATGGTCATCGCCGCGAGCGGTATGTACTTGGTGGAACGTGATGTTCAACCAAAGGATTTTGGCAGCATCCCGTCCGCGATGTGGTGGGCTTCCGTGACCGTCACCACCGTTGGGTATGGAGACGTTACACCAGTTACTGTTTTAGGCCGTGTGATCGCCGTGGTGATCATGATCTTGGGAATCGGCTTGGTTGCCCTTCCCGCTGGCATGCTGGCCTCACGCTTTTCAGAAGAACTTCATCACCGGCGTGAAGAGTATCGCCGCAGAGTAGACTTGGCACTACAGGATGGGCAACTTGATGACGGCGAACTTGCCAGCCTTAAAGCGGCCCAGCACGAATACATGCTTACAGATCAATCAGTGAACCAGATTCTTGCGGAAGAAGTTAAGCGTCGCAGACATGTCTGTGAAACCTGCGGGAAAATCGTTTTATCTTAGCCGCTTTGGTAAGCCTCCCTGGCACTCATGTCAGAATACGCATTCCACGCGCAACACCATCACGCTGCGAGATAGCTTCCATCCAGCGCGCAATCTCAGGGTATTTTTTCAATCCACCTTCGAGCCGAGAGGCCGACGTCGCCGCAACAGGGTAGGTGTGAATATCCGCGATCGTGTACTCCTCTCCGACCATAAACTCACGACCCTTGAGGTGAGACTCTATTGCCGACAAGCCTCTGTGCGCTTCTGATATGGCGCGATCAAGCGCCACCCGGCTCGGCTCAGGTGCGATTGTCGTAAACCAGAATTGCGCTGCAAATGCTGGGCTAAGATTGGATGAAATAGCGCTCATCCAGGTGTGGATTTCGGCTCTCACCGCTAGGTTCTTTGGGTAAAACTGACCGGATTTTTCGGCCAGATAAAACAGCATACCGTGCCCCTCGAAGACCGTGATTTCTTCATTTTTGGGACCATCATGGTCGACTAAGACAGGTGCGCGCCCAAAAGGATTCATTTTTATAAAATCTGGCTTTAGGTGCTGCCCGCCGACGAGATCGACCAGATGCGCGGTATACGGCAACCCCGTTTCTTCGAGCATAATGTGTACCCGCTGGCCGTTTGCTGTCGGCACGCTGTATAAATCAATCATAATCACCTTCAATTTTTACGGTCTGGACGAATCCTTGAGGTTCACTATAAAGCAAGTCAGCCATCTCGGCAGTTTTTAGGAGTTTTATGTGAACCGCCCACGTCAGTTGTCATGCCTGATCGGCAGTTTTTTAAGTATATGCGTCAGTCTGGGCATATCTAGTGCCTATGCCGCAGTTGAACGCATAGAAATTCTGGACCGCATGCTTGTCTCTGATGGTCAGAATTATGGCCGTGTGGGGCCGTATGTCAGAATCGCTGGCCGTCTTCATTATGCGATCGATCCTCAATCAGACTTTAATGCGTCCATTCATGATCTTGAGTTTGCGCCAACAGATGCCCGGGGCCTTGTGACATATAGCGGTGACTTCGTTTTATTGATGCCGCTTGACCCAGAGCGGGGCAATGGCCGTCTTCTTTATGACGTGACCAATCGCGGCAATATGGTGGCGCTCAACCGATTTAACAATGCCACTGGGCGGACAGCTGCACGCAGTGCAGCGGATTTAGGGAACGGCTTCCTGATGGAACAAGGTTATGCGGTTCTTTGGACCGCTTGGAATTGGGATGTGGTGAGGCGCCCAAACACACTGACCATCGACCTGCCGGTCGCAACGCAGCCTGACGGCACTGTTATTACCGGGCAGGTTATCAGCGAAATGGCACCGACAGAATCATCAAAAAGCCTGAAGCATATCGGACTCGGCGCTTTAGGCTACACACCAACGGTCTGGAATCCTCAGGCCGCTCAGTTGTCGGTTCGTGGTCCACAAAGCGGAACCTACGAAACCATTCCGCGTCAAAGATGGCAATTCGGCCTTCCTCTGGAGGAGGACTCTGCGTCTCCACTCCTAAGAGACCCCAATTGGGTCACGTTGGACACAGGATTTGTTCCGGGAAAAGTGTACAGATTGGCATACGGCTCCCAGAACCCGCCCATCGTTGGCTTGGGGCTGTCCGCCTTGCGCGATGCCGTCTCTTTTTTCAGTTATGAGACGGGAGACTCCTATGGCAATGCAAACCCACTGACATCGCAAGGTGGGGGGTTGCCACAAGCCACCGTGGCCTATGGCCACTCGCAATCTGGCCGATTGTTGAACACGCTCTTGTGGGAAGGTCTGCATGTGGATGAGCAAGGTCGTTCCGTATTCGACGGACTGCTGATCGACGGCGCTGGCGCTGGAAAAGGCAGTTTCAACTTCCGGTTTGCCCAAACCTCTCGACATTTTAGCCCGGACCAAGACTTAGACTTTCCGACAGACTTTTTTCCATTTTCAACCGTCGAACAGGTCGATACGGTCACCAATGAACAAAGCAGCCTGTTAGATGAAGCCCGCAGATTAAACGCGGTGCCAAGAATATTTATCATCAACACGGCCTCAGAATACTGGGCCAGATCTGCCTCGCTTGTGCACACGGACACGCTTGGCAGCACAGATATTACTCCAGACCCAAGTGTCAGGCTTTATATGATTGCTGGAGGCCAGCACGCGATTGGCACGTCCGATAAACGCGGCGCTCTTGTTCACTGTCGTAGCCCACTCGATCACCGTCCTGTACTGCGGGCGCTGCTATCGCATATCGACGCTTGGATCACGGTAGACCGTGCGCCTCCACCAAGCCAATATCCGAAAATCGCTGATGGAAGCCTTGTGACGACTGATCAATATCGCACTGGGTTTCCCGATGCCGCCTTTATGCGAACGCCAAAATATCAATTGTTACCGCCTCGCCTCGATCATGGACCCAGATTTGCGAGCGAAGGTATCGCAGACAATGTTCCGCCTCTTCATGGGAAACCCTATGAAACCCGCGTGCCCGCCTCAAATGAAGATGGCCTGGACATCGCTGGCATTCGTCTGCCTGATATTGAGGTTCCTTTAGGGGCCCACACAGGCTGGAATCCACAAACTGCAGATACCGGAGCACCGAACAGACTGGCACGCTGGTCAGGCAGCTTTATTCCCTTTTCCCGCACCGTCACAGAGCGCAATGCGACAGGCGATCCGCGTCCGGCAATAACAGAGCGCTACACTTCAAGAACTGATTATACAAATGCCTACGCTGAGGCGACGCTCGAACTGGCCAATCAGGAACTCATTCTGGGGATGGATATTAATCCAATGATTGAGAAGGCCGGGTACTTTTATGATCAAGTCATGAGTCACAATCCTGCGGATGAGAGCTGTAGGTTCGCTAACCTCGTGGACTGATATGACGTAAGGGATTCCTATAAATATAGTCTGCAAGGCGATTATGGTTGCCCCCTCACTCCATTGCCCTGCCTGACAACATGAATAGGTTTCAGCTCTCCGCCAACACCTCGGCGACTGAACCAGCGTGGCCAATGCCTAAAATATGACATTGATGCCAAAGCGCATAAAACAACAGCACCCAGGCTGAGAAGGCGGTGCGGGTGTTTATCGACTTAAACAAGTCAGTTACGCGGGATGGCTCACAAATGCGGACGACTCCGGGCTGATTCGCAACCAAGGGCCCCAACACTTTCCCGTGGGACTGAATCCACGCGCCGACAGGTACGGAGAAACCTCTTTTGCGCGCAAAGGGTTGTGAGACCGGCATCTTTTCCGCCAACCATTGTCTGAGAATATTTTTACCAAGGCGGCCTGAAATTTTCTCGCTGTCTTTCAGATGAAAAGCAAAAGAGGCGAATGAGCGGTCTAAAAACGGAACGCGCCCCTCAACGCCATGGGCCATGAGGCACCTATCAACTTTCGTCAGGAGATCATTCGGCAACCACGTCGCGATGTCTAATCCCTGCAGCTTCTGCAAACGCGACCAGAGCTGCGCCTCAATGTCTTTTTCCTGTGCCACAATTGCGCTACGCCACGTTTTACTCGACGATCGCAAAACGTTGACGCGCGCAAGCGCATGTCGGGCCCAGGGCGCTTTCCGAAACGGCCAAGGGCGCTGACCGCTACGATAGCGGCCATACCCCCCAAGGACTTCATCACCCCCCTCGCCGGTCAGAACCACTTTCACATCTTGAGAGGCCGCTCTGGCTAAATGATAAGTTGGAATGGCCGCATAATCGGCCACCGGATCATCCAGACAAGCAGCAATGGCCGGCAGTGTGTTCCAAAAGTCGCTTTCGGAAATTTCTATGGGCCTGTGGTCTGCGCCTGTCGCTGCCGCAACCAAGGCCGCCTGTGTGCGCTCATCATGGACACTGGAGTTCGCAAAACCAGCTGTATAGGCGATCACCGGTTGCTCTTCGAATTCAGCCATAGCTGTCAGAACGGCTGCCGAATCGAGCCCACCAGAGAGGAAGATGCCATAGGGAACGTCAGACCGAAGATGAACGCGAACGGAATCAAACAATAACGCCTCAAACTCAGATGCGGCGTCACCGCTTGCCTCAGCCTGACGAGCAATCGCATCAATCTGGATCCGATCTAGAATTTTTCCGTTTCGGACGAGCAGTGTGGTCCCGGGCGGAACGCGCCGAATACCGGCCAAAGCTGTTTCGTCGCCATTACTAAACTGCAGTGCGAGCAATTCATCCCGTGCGGTTGTGTTTTCGGTCGCTGCTAATAGCCCTGCTTTCACAAGCGCTTGTGCTTCAGACGCAAACCAGAATCCGGTGGAGGTTTCCGTATAATAGAGCGGTTTAATTCCAAATGGATCACGCGACAAAATCAACGTTCTTGATCTTGGGTCATACACTGCAACCGCAAACATACCCCGCAGCAAGCTCGTATACGCCACCCCCTCACTTAAGTAAGCGTGCAAAATAGATTCATTGTCGCTTTGTGTCCGATAAGTCTGTGATGCAAGTGTTTGGCGGATTTCTAGGTCGTTGTAGATTTCGCCGTTCGCGATGACCGCAACACCTTGCTCTGACACGAATGGCTGGGCCCCATGGGCCGGATCAATGATCGCAAGTCGCGTGTGAACCAGACCGACCGCATCAGCAGTATGACGTCCAGAACCATCTGGGCCGCGATGTCGTAAGGATGTCTGCAAAGACGTGAGCACGGAATCCAAAGGCACCGCGCCATTCGTTGTCATGCCCCCGGCAATACCACACATACTCTTTTTGTCGACTTACTGATCAGATGGCGCGGGATCTGCGCGACTGGTTACAATGGTTTGAAAAAGAGCCTCGTACTTTGGAATAACCACAGCTTCACTATGAGATTTAGCAAACTCCTCGGCTCCAGCAACGGCAATACGACTTGAAAAATCAGAATCTTGATTTACCCATTTGATGGCTTCGGCCAAGCTGCGTGCATCCTCAACAGGCACCAGAACACCCGTCTCACGATGGCGCACGAGCAACCCCGGCCCGATGGCATCTGCGGCAATAACGGCCTTTCCGCACCCCCAGGCGCGAAGCACTTGCTCACCAACATCATCTTTAGTTGCGGGAGAGATCACAATATCGGCAGCCGCAATAAGTGGCATGATGTCGCTCTGCGCGCCCAAAAACCGGGTCCGTGGTTTAATGCCAATTTCAAGAGCCTGATCATCTAATTTCTTTTTATCTGGCCCCTCACCAACGATCCATACATAGATGCCAGAAATCCGGCCAATAGCTTCCATTAACATCTGAAAGCCTTGTCCCGTTGTTAGATTGCCAACCACAACCACCAACTTTGCTGTAGCAGGTGTAAAAAACATTTTCCTGTCATGGGGTTTAATCCCATCAGAGACGATAATTGGAGGGAGCTTAGTGACTTTTTCAGGTGGCCAACCTGCCGAAATAACGCGATCGACGCGCTGTTGGCTGAAAGTAAGGAGGTGATCACAAGACTCATATTGCGAAGATGCGAAAGCTTCGCCAACAACACCAAGGTGTTTCGCCTGTCCACGCCCACCATGTGCTGGCGTAACATCGTTGGAGACCTCAGGGGTCCAACTCAGCACTAAATCCGCATCAAATGCTGAAATCTCGTTGTTCAATCGTCTCTTACTGGAAAAATCGAACCGTGCCCGAAAAGGCAATTCCAAGGACTCAAGCCCTACAGATCGCAATCGCATTGCAAGCCGTTCATCTTTGGGTATCACAACGCGTTGCGCATGATCAGTGCGCGCCAATGCCGTGACTGTCTGCTCAAAAGCGCGTTGGACAGCGCCGTCGTCACTGCTGGATATGGCATGCAGTATCTTCATCGGATGTGCGCCCAACTTCCCCCCTTCTAGCACCTCAGCGAGCAGCCTCTGCCCTCAGAACTCAAACGCGCTCACTATGCCAGAACGCATCTTATAGCAGGCTTAAGTGGCTGACGCCAAAATCTGGTGAGTGCCTCACGTCACAACAGCGTGACAGGCGTCCAAAACCTCACCAACTGAAATATCTGACATGGCACGACCGTTTGAGATATTCGGGGCCTGCACAACGGTTACGCGTGCCCCCCAGGGACGATATAAATCAGCACGTGTCGGCCCGAACAACGCTACTGTGGGGGATCCAACGGCGGCTGATAAATGCGCTAAGCCTGAGTCATTCGCAATTGTGAACTGACACTTGGCCAGCACGGCGGCGACGGTCAACAGGTCAGAGCATCCAATTAACAGCCCGCATCTTTCCTGTGGAAGCGCCTGTGCCATCTGAGTCAAAATTGAGCGATCCGCTTCTGCACCAACAAGCAGAATCTTGTTGTCTGCAAACCAACCTTCTTCTGCGAGGATTGTCCGCGCCAAAGCCGTGAAATTCTCGGAAGACCAGGTTTTTTCTGGCCGTGCAGCAATAGGGCATAGCGCAATGTAAGGTTCGTCACCGCCCAGAATGTCCAACGCTCCGGTCTTATGGTGATCGCTCAACCATATTTTGGGATCAGCGGGCGGAGATAAACCGAACAGGCCGCTCAGCAGTTGAACACGATGCGAGCGATCATCATCTGGACCTAGCCTATACCGCTGGCGCGTATGCACAAGATACGGAATCAGAGACCGGCGCAGATCAACGACCACATCCCATTTCACTTTTCGAACCTCTTGCCACAGACTGAACCAATGTTGTCCGTAGGGTTTCTTGGCCAGAACGATGACTCGCTCCAAGTTGGGAACATCTGCAAAAAGGCTGGCCGCCAAAGGGCCACAAGCAATTGTTAACTTCGCGTTTGGGTATGTCTGAACCAGGTGGTCAAGCAAACCTGTCGAAATAACGGCATCACCAATGCGTGTCGCCGTTATAAACAGGATGCGCATGGCAGATTGACCTGAGCCTACAACCAAAGTTGGGTGACGATATCTGCTGTCGCCGCCCAGGTCTTGCGGCGTTCAACTGCGGATGCCGCTTCACTAAAAGACTGATAAACAGCATCATCATTTAGAAGTTGGAGCGCAACATTGGCAAAGGCATCATCATCTGGAACGATGAAGCCGGTTTTTCCATTGTCGATCACATCTTCAACGCCACCTTTGTTAAACGCGACGGCAGGTAGGCCCGAAGCTTGGCTGTCGCGCAGTGTCCAGCAGGCAAAGTCACGGGGATGTCCGGGATACAGGTGCACGCGGGATTGACGGTAGGCTTCAGCCATCGCCCGGTCTCCCTTTGGTGCCGAGACGCCAACATTCGCGTCAGCACAGGATTTCACCAATTCTAACACGGGCGCGATCACATCGGGCACTTCCTCACCGACCATACCTTTAGCGAGGACAGCGGAGTAGACCGTCAGAGACGCGTTCGCATTGGCTGGATTGATTTTATCCCGCCATAACTCAAGAACACGCGATAACCCGTGCAACGGATGTGTGGTCACGACCGCATGAGGTGGCGGCAACTCAGGCTGCACGTCTTCTTCCGGCTTCTCCGGTTCATCGGGCGGAATCGCGGGATGATTGGCGTCGGAGTACAAATCAATTTCTTTTTTCTCGGGGAAAAAAGCTTTGTTCACACCAGGTGGGGCGATGACCGCAGACAGTCTGCCACCATACATCTCAGCCTGACGCTCCGTGAGGAACAGTAAACGCGGCGCATAAGAGGCCAGCAGTTCAGCGTTTTGCGCGGTTCCAAGATATTTTGGGTCTCCAGGGACCAACAGCACGCGGGAATCCACCCGCCGCACACCACCCAAGAGCTCTGGCGTCTTCAACGCGATCAGAACATCTGCCTCAGCAGGACGGTTCGCATCCCAGGGCCGCCAGCGGGCACCCTCAGCCATCAAGGCATGCTTGCAGCGGTTGATAACGGTGACCGTGTGCCCAGCTTTTGCCAAAGCCCCAGCCAGCGCCGCAAAAGCCTTCTCGGCCCCTCCGAGCGGCTTAGTCGCTGCGGTGAAGCCGTCGAACGGCACGGAATCATCAAACATCACTATATTCATGCTGCGGGTTATACCTGTCTCAGTCAAAAAATTCCAACAAACAGCACAAATCTGTGCGGAGTCTTGTTCTATGATATCAAAGACTTAAATTCAGTACTTCCTTTAAAGACAGTCTGAAAGCATCCGTCACCTATGTCACAACCGCATTATACCCGCCTTGAAGGCCGCGCAATTCTTGTTGTAAATGGTGAGGATGCAGTCTCTTTCTTGCAGGGACTGGTGTCGAACGATGTCGAGAAGGTGACAGCGGCTCACTCCATCTGGTCCGCCTTTCTGACACCCCAGGGTAAATTTCTGCACGAGTTCATGATGGTTCATCAACCAAACGGACTCTATCTGGACTGCGAGGCGGACCGGGCGGACGATCTGATGATGCGGCTTAAGCGGTTTCGCTTGCGGTCTAAGGTCGAACTGGAGGTCGCGACATCGTTGAGCGTTGCTGCCGTTTGGGGCGACACCCCTGGTGCTGATCTGCCCCTCGAATCTGAGGCAGGCCGCACTTTCAACCTTGACGGTCTGCATATTTATTATGACCCGCGTTTGGCAGATGCTGGCCTGCGTTTGATTGGCACTCACGACGCTCTGACACAAGTGCAGCAAGCCCAGAAGTGGACGTTAGCAAGCCAATCCGATTACGATGCACACCGCATAGCGCTCGGCTTGCCTGATGGCAGCAGGGATTTAGAAGTGGAAAAAGCCTTGCTGTTGGAAAACGGCTTCGAGGAGCTCGGCGGCGTCGATTTCAAAAAGGGCTGTTACATTGGCCAGGAGTTAACCGCTCGAACCCATTACCGCGCTTTGATCAAGAAGCGCCTTCTTCCCGTGACATTTCAAGGCAAAGCTCCTCCCCTTGGCTCACCTCTAACAGTCGATGGTAAGGATGCCGGTGAAATGAAAAGTTCTGCTGATGGTCGTGGGCTCGCGCTTATACGTCTGGCAACTTGGCGTGCTGCTTCAGAAGGTGATCTCACCAGTATAGTTGGCACCGTAAAGGTACAGCCATCCTCATGGATGGTTCTACCCGAGCAATCGGAGAGTTAATGTGATCCGCTTTTTCATCACGGTCCTGTGTGCGGGCTTTGGCATGGCAAACTTAACCACCGATGCCATTGCCGCAGACCTCAAACCGATATTGGTTATTGGCGCGACGGCAAGGTCTGCCCCGCAAATCATGTTGCAAGCATTAGACCAGGGGCGACGCGTGACGGGTCTCGCGCGATCCCCGGAGCGCATTGAGATTAACCATGCTAACTTTATGGCGGTCGAAGGGGATGTTTATGACGTCGACAGCCTTGCCAACGCGATGCGTGGGGATGAAGTAGTCATTTCTTTGGTTGGCCCATCCTACGTGCCCGGCAAAGAAGTGACGTCTGTCGATCTCTACTCGGTCGGCACGGCTGCAATTATTACCGCCATGCGCCGCAAAGGAAATGAACGGCTTATTGTCACCAGTTCTGGCGGCGTCGAGATGATTCCCGATGAAAAGCCAACCACGGAGGGTTTTTCTGAGAACTTTGTCTGGCAAAAGCGCGGCTTATACCTAGACATGCAGCGCATGGAACGGATCGTTTCCAACAGCGATCTGGAATACGTGATCTTGCGCCCGCGCGGGTTTCGCGATCACCCCAAGAAGAACAATCTCTTGATCTCAGACGGCGTTCCCACGCCAAACCCGTCGAGCATTCTCGGTTATGCAGATTTCGCGGCGCTCGTGCTCGAATTGAGTGAAGGGGGTCAATATCTCAACCGCGCGATCGGTGTTTATACGAACGCGTTCGACACAGTGCCTTAACCGCAGATACGAACAGCTTACGACCGACTCTTGAGAGCCGCCTGCGCTGCCGCCAGTCTTGCGACCGGAACGCGATACGGCGAACAGGAGACGTAATCAAGGCCGACCTCCTGGCAAAAGGCAATGGAGTCCGGATCACCACCATGCTCACCGCAGATGCCAAGCTTGATATCACTTCGGGTTTTGCGGCCACGTTCAACAGCAATTTCGATCAACTCACCAACACCCTCACGGTCCAGCGTGGCGAACGGATCACGTTCATAAATCCCTTTCGCCATATAGACCTCCAACACCGGCGCACAGTCGTCCCGAGACATCCCCAATGTGGTTTGCGTGAGATCGTTGGTGCCAAAACTGAAAAATTCAGCACTTTCTGCAATTTCTCCAGCCTTGAGTGCGGCACGCGGTAATTCGATCATTGTCCCCACCATATAGGCGACCGACTGACCTGCTTTTTCAAACACATCTGCGGCAACGTCATCCACAACCGTCTTCATCAGGTCGAGTTCCAGCTTGGTGCTCACAAGTGGAATCATAATTTCCGGTAAGACACTCGTTCCTTTATTGGCAACCTCTATGGCGGCCTCAAATATGGCGCGGGCCTGCATGGCATAGATCTCTGGATAGGTAACCCCTAAACGGCACCCGCGATGCCCCAACATTGGGTTCAATTCGCTCAACCGGTTGAGCGCGTTATGCACTGTTTCGACAGACACACCAGACGATGCAGCGACTTCTGCAATCTCTGCTTCGCTGTGCGGCAGAAATTCGTGCAAGGGCGGATCAAGCAGGCGAATTGTGACCGGCAGACCACCCATGATCTTGAACAGGGAGACAAAATCGCCGCGTTGATGGGGTAACAGCCGATTGAGCGCCGCCGCCCGGCCACCTTCGTCAGCCGCCAGAATCATCTGGCGCACACTGATGATGCGATCCTGCTCAAAGAACATGTGTTCCGTGCGGCACAGGCCAATGCCTTCAGCCCCAAATTTACGGGCTGTTTCAGCATCTTTGGGGGTCTCTGCATTGGTCCGCACTTTGAGAGTCCGAATGTCATCGACCCATTCCATGAGTGTGCCAAAGTCTCCGGTCATTTCTGGCTCAATCGTCGCAACCCGGCCTAAGAAAACTTCGCCGGTAGAGCCATCCAACGTCATGATATCGCCCTCATGAAGGATTTCATCCCGCACACGAAGATACTTTTCTTTGACATCAACCTGAATGTCACCGGCCCCAGAAACGCAAGGCGTTCCCATGCCACGGGCCACCACGGCCGCATGACTGGTCATGCCACCGCGAGTGGTGAGAATACCCTCGGCGACGTGCATGCCACCGATATCCTCTGGGCTGGTTTCCCGGCGCACCAAAATAACCTTCTCGCCCTTTTGCACCCAGTCTTCAGCGTCCTCAGCGGTAAATACGATTTTGCCCGAAGCCGCCCCTGGTGACGCCGGTAAACCTCGCGATAAAATCGTGCGCTTCGCGTTGGGGTCCAGCGTGGGATGTAGCAGTTGATCTAATTGGGCTGGGTCTATGCGTTCGACGGCTTCTTGGCGCGTGATCAGACCTTCATTGGCCATATCGACGGCAATTTTGAGAGACGCCTTCGACGTGCGTTTGCCATTACGTGTTTGCAGCATCCAAAGCTTGCCCTTTTGGATGGTGAATTCCATGTCCTGCATATCGCGATAATGACGCTCAAGCTTATCGCGCAGCGCAACCAATTCCCGATACATCTCAGGCATGGCTTCTTCCATGGCTGGCAAGTCTGAGTCCTGGGCCTGCTTGCCCGCAATGGTGATTTGCTGAGGTGTACGAATTCCAGCGACGACATCCTCGCCCTGCGCATTGACCAGATATTCACCGTAAAAATCGTTGTCACCAACGGATGGATCGCGCGAGAAACAAACTCCGGTGGCGCAATCATCGCTCATATTATCGAACACCATAGCCTGGACGTTAACAGCCGTGCCCCAGGCGTCAGGAATATTATGAAGTGCGCGATACGTGTTGGCGCGTTGGTTCATCCAACTTCCGAACACAGCGCCGACAGCGCCCCACAATTGATCGTGGGGGTCTTGTGGAAACGGCTTGCCGCTATCTTTTTCGACAGTGGCTTTATACAGCGCCACCAGGTCTTTTAGATCGTCTGCCGTTAGATCTGTGTCTTGATGAACACCCTTATCCTCTTTGGCAAGGTCCAGCAGCTCCTCAAAAGTGTAGTGATCAACACCAAGGACAACATCTGAGTACATTTGGATAAAACGACGATAGCTGTCATAGGCAAAACGGGCATCGCCGGAGTGCTTAGCCAATCCCTCAACCGTTTCATCGTTCAAGCCTAGATTTAGGACTGTGTCCATCATACCCGGCATTGAAGCACGCGCGCCCGAGCGGACGGACACAAGAAGCGGATTAATCGGGTCACCAAATTTAGCACCGATGGTCGCTTCAATGCGGGCCAAGCCCGCATTAACCTGTTCAGTGAGGTCATCGGGATACACGCGGCCATTGTCATAAAAGTAGGTGCAGACACCTGTTGTAACCGTGAAGCCAGGCGGAACCGGAATACCAATCGCACTCATTTCAGCAAGGTTTGCGCCCTTCCCGCCGAGCAGGTTTTTCATCTCTGCGCAGCCTTCTGCCTCGCCATCGCCGAAGAAGTAGACCCACTTGCCATCCGTTCCAGCCACGCCAATCGAACCAACTGCGCCACCATTTGGATAAAGATCTGGCCGTAAGTCGCTGCGGCTTATTTTACCGCCAGTTGCTTCTTCAACAGCGATGACACGTTCGGCTGGCACGCGCTCCCATTGGCTAATCGCCTGGGGCGTTACGTTAATTGAACGCGCCAGAGAGGCTGTGCCACCGGCTGCTGTAATTGCTTTTTCGAGTGCTGAATCGCGCATTAAGGCCCCGCTTATGCAGAAATGTAAGTCACAACTTACATGTAAGTTAAGCCTTACTTACGTAAGACGAGGCAAGCTTTACTTACATTTTTCCTGCAAGAAAAGGCTGAATATGGGGAAATGAGATGCCGTTGGGAAATGGCGGGAATCCAGCGTCGCTGGGCACCAATCCTAAAGCGACCTCACCCTTCAATATGGGAAAAAACGGCGACGCGGTCCATAGATTTACCGATTCGGGCCAAAAGGTTCAAATTTGCGACGCGCGCTTTAGGATCGTCCGCATTCACAGTCACTTTGTCGAAGAACACGTCCAGGGGCTGACGCAAAGTCGCCAGAGCAGACATTGCAGCCCCAAAATCTTCTTTTAAGACTGCCGTTTGAACAGTGACTTCAACGCCCTTGAGCGTGTCCGCAAGGGTCTTGGCATCATCAACTGCGAGGTGAGAGGCATCAGTGGACTGACCAAAAGTCACGCCATCTTTCTTTTCTTCAATGCGCACGATGTTCGCGGCCCGCTTGCACGCCGTCAGCAGGTTCGCACCATCGTCGCTGCCTAAGAAGGTAGCGAGCGCATCCACACGAGACATCAGACGCACAAGGTCGTCCTCATTGCCCACAGCGAAAACAGCGCTAATCAGATCGTGGCGCACACCGCGTTCTTTGAGGAAAACTTTGAGGCGGTCAGCAAAGAACGCCAGCAACTCATCCGCAACGGTTTGACGGCCGGTTTTTAGCTGCACAGAATAGGCGTCATAGGACTGTGCGAAAATGTCGCTCAACGAAAGGCGGAGTTTATTCTCTAAGACCAGCCGGATCGCCCCTAGCGCAGCCCGGCGCAGCGCATAAGGGTCTTTAGAACCTGTCGGCTTTTGATCAATCGCGAAAAAACCAACCAGAGTGTCGACTTTATCGGCCAGAGAAACAGCAACACTCACGGGGTCTGACGGGCAGACATCAGACGGACCTTGAGGGGCATAATGCGAGGCTATTGCATTACAAACGGCAGCGTCTTCTTTGTCATTGGCCGCGTAGTAACGGCCCATAATGCCCTGCAGATCGGGGAATTCAGCGACCATACCGGTTGAAAGATCCGCCTTACATAACGTCGCAGCCCGCTTAACCTGTTCAAGCAGCGCACCGTCCATATGACCGGCAATTGACCCCGCCAGGCGTTCGAGGCGGGTAACCTTATCCCGCACCGTACCGAGATCAGCCTGAAAGACCCGTTCACTGAGCTTATCCACACGGCTTGCCAAAGATTGCTGACGATCTTGATCCCAGAAGAACTTAGCGTCTGACAGCCGGGCCCGCAGCACACGCTCGTTGCCGGCGACAATTGCCGCTCCGGCGTCCGACGTCTCGATGTTGGCGACCACAGCAAAGCGATTTGAAAACGTGCCGTCTTTGGTTTCAAGGGCGAAGTACTTCTGATGCTTCCGCATGGCGGAGGTCAGAACTTCAGTCGGTACATCCATAAACTCATCGTCAATGGTTCCCAACAAAGGGACTGGCCATTCAACCAGGCCCGCCACTTCATCAAGAAGCCCTGGATCATTTGTGACCTTCAGTCCTTCCGCCTGTGCCAAAGCGTCGGCAGCGTCGGCAATCACTTGACGGCGTTGACTGGCCTCAACCATCACCTTGGCGGAGTTCATAGCATCCCTGTACGACGCAAAATCTGAGATTTGAAGCTCATTCGGTGCCAGGAATCGATGCCCAACCGTGGTGTTGGAGGCGATCACACCGGCATAAGAAATAGGCACAATAGCCCCACCGAACACACAAAGCATGCTGTGCAAGGGACGTACCCAGCGGGTATCTCCTGCACCCCAGCGCATAGACTTAGGCCACGGCAAGGCTGCCAATGCCGCCTCGATCACATCTTTCAGAACATCCGCGGTGGGTCGTCCTTTACGTTCGATCACGACGAAGTAGAACGTGCCCTTGGGCAACTCGCGCTTTTCAGCCTCCTCAACAGACGCTAGTCCGTTGGCCTTGAGAAAGCCTTCAATCGCCCGCTCCGGGGCATCAACGCCCGGACCTTTGCGCTCTTCTGTTACGTCCGGCTGCGCATCCGGCAGTCCATCGCAGACAACCGTTAATCGGCGCGGGCCAGAGAACGTGTCTAACCGTGAAAACGTCAATCCGGACTGTTTGAGACCGTCGGACAGCAAACGTTTTAAATCCTCGGCGGCACGCACTTGCATGCGGGCAGGAATTTCTTCCGAGAGGAGTTCAAGCAGGAGTTCAGATGTGGCGTGAGGCATGGTTTAAGCCTCCTGGTTTGAACCCTGGCTTTCGAGCCAGGCTTCGCAACAGGATTTCGCCAACGCCCGCACCCGGCCAATATACCCGGCACGCTCCGTCACACTGATGACGCCCCGCGCGTCTAACAGGTTAAACGAATGACTAGCCTTAATGCACTGATCATAGGCGGGCAGCGCCACTTTTTTCGACAACAACGACTGACACTCCGCCTCTGCATCAGCAAAGTGGCGCAACAGCATTTCTGTATTGGCATACTCAAAGTTATGGGCCGAATATTCTTGCTCGGCTTGCAGAAAAATATCGCCGTACTTTACGCCGTCATCATTGAAAGCCAGGTCATAAACCCGCTCCACGCCCTGAACGTACATAGCCAAACGCTCAAGGCCATACGTCAGTTCAACCGCCACCGGCGAACAATCAATGCCGCCGACCTGCTGGAAATAGGTGAACTGCGTCACTTCCATACCATCGCACCAGACTTCCCAGCCGAGGCCCCAGGCTCCGAGCGTGGGGCTTTCCCAATCGTCTTCCACAAAGCGAATGTCGTGCGCCAGCGCATCAATGCCAATCGCTGCAAGGCTTTGCAAATAAAGGTCCTGCGCGTTATCTGGCGAGGGCTTCAGAATCACTTGGTACTGATAGTAATGCTGCAAGCGATTAGGATTCTCGCCGTAGCGGCCATCGGTCGGCCGCCGCGAGGGCTGCACATAGGCCGCTTTCCACGGTTTCGGGCCCAAAGCGCGTAATGTCGTTGCAGGATGAAAGGTGCCCGCCCCCATCTCCATATCGTAGGGCTGCAGAATGACGCACCCCTGCGCGGCCCAGAAAGACTGAAGCTTAAGAATAAGGCCCTGAAAACTGAGCGCCTGAGTGTGCGAGGCGGCCATGCGATGACTTCCGCTAGAGGGTAAAAACTGTGCCTGACGAGTGTAGAGTATCAGGCTGCGCGCAAGCTACTCGCGGAGTCTCTCAGAATCAAGGTTAGGGGAATCTGGGTTTGCGGCGACACTTGCGCGAACTAAAGAGTTATTTCGCCCCCTGCATCGGGCAATCTTTGGCGGAACGACCGCATCCGGGATTGAGACCCGCCGCCACATAGGCTCCGCACGCGGGGCAGGCTGTCAGATCTTCAACACCTTGTGTTCTGGCTTTCGTCACATCTTCAGCCGCCTTGCGGGCGGCATCGACGCGCGATTTGGGTTTCCTTTCCCCAGAGGACAGCAGGTTGATTTGGCGGTAGACCCACCACACAGCGAAAATCATTACAGCCGTAAAGAGGATTTTCGACAGGCTAAATCCAAGCATGCCCTGCGCTCCTAAAGCCCAAAGCGGGCCCAAAGGGCTCGCTCTTCGGCAGCCGATATCAGATCATTTGCCCAGGTTTCAGAAACGCTAAACGCGACGCCGCCGCCAAGTTTACGCTGCAGCCAACTGGTTTGGGGTTGCACCTGGATAAACTTGGTCTTCTCACCGAGTTTCTCGCGCATCACCGCGCGCATCTCGCCAAGACCATCAATCAGACCGTTCTTAAGGGCGCGTTCGCCAGTCCAGACATCGCCGTTGAATAAGGTTTTATCCGCACCTTGGAGTTTGTCAGCACGGCGGTCTTTGACGTAGGCCTTGAACTGGCCGTGAATATCTTTCTGCAACTCAAGCAGCCGTTTCACGTCATCCGGGTTTTCAGCCTTAAACGGATCAAGCATGCTTTTGTTGTCGCCTTGCGCATACACACGGCGCTCGACCCCAATTTTGTCGATCAATCCCGTAAAACCAAACGTCGCCGCAATCACACCGATGGACCCCACAATCGACATGGGGCTGGCGTAGATTTCATCGGCAGAACAGGCCAACCAATACCCGCCAGAAGCCGCGACATCCTCCGCAAAGGCGTAGACCGGAATTTCTTTCTCGTCTGACAGCTGACGAATGCGCCCGGCAATATGCGCTGATTGAACTGGCGAGCCGCCGGGCGAGTTAATGAGCAGCGCGACGGCATCAATTCCCTTCTTGCTAAAGGCTTTTCGTAACGGCACTTCCAGGCTCGCCAAGGTCAATCCTTTGCGGCCCATGCCTACGGAGCCGATAACACCGTTGAGGCGGACAACACTGACAAGCGGGATATCACGCCTCACCAAAGGACCTGCGACCCGCGCCGCGAATTCGTTGAAATGATCAAGTATAGCCATGCGCGCACCATAGACGTCTGAGGGGCTCAGGTTAAGTCAAAGAATCCAAAGCATACCCATATCTTAAAATGGCCGCTGCAGCCTCAGTGTAGGTGCCATCGTTTTGATGCAAAATCAGACCAGGGTGGATGACAGCGGGGGACTTACGGTCTTTCAGGGCTGTGACGATCACGCGGCTGGCCGGACGATCAGCCTTGGGCCATAGCGGAATCACAGTCACCGACCCGCAGCCCTTAAGTGCCTGTATGATCTCGGCCACCCGCTCGGCACGGTGGATGATGGCAAAAAGACCGCCCGTGACAAGAAGGTTGAGGCATTTGTGCACCCAAATCACGAGCGGCAGTTCGGTCACGGCGTGGGGTGAGTCAACGTCAGGCCGGTCGGGCACCGTCCCCGCCTCAAAAAATGGCGGATTGGTCATCACCGCATCATAGCCGCTGGTCAATAGGGCGGCTGATGGACAGGCCAGATCGCCTTGGATGAGAGACGCCCGATCTGAGAAGCCGTTGAGGGTGATGCTATGCCGGGCCAACTCAAGGAATGGAACATGCCGTTCAAGACCGACGCCCTGAACATCCTCACGACGCGTCAGCAGGCTCAGCAGGGCCGCGCCGGTGCCGCAGCCGACATCCAGCACCCGTGCGCCCTCAGGAACATCTACAGCCGCCGCGAGCAATAACGGATCAATCGCAATGCGATAACCGGTCTTGGGTTGCACCAACTGCAGCCGGCCTTCGAAGAAGTGATCAACCGTGGTTTCGCTTACAGGCCCCTCGGTTATAAGCCCCTCGGTTGCAGGCCCTGTTTCCACTTTGGCAGAGGTCATGACACCAGATCAGGGCAGATCGCCAGAGCCACTTCTGCGGCAGCGGCGAGATCCTCGGTGCGGACCATCAATCGGCGCGGAAAAGTATCGATGCCCGCGTAGGTGCTGGCAATGTCCCCATCAAATTCAAACACCTCAATACCCTCGGCGGACAGGGCCGCCTTGAGGGCCGAGATGGCAACGATGTTATTACTGCGCAGGAGTTCTTTCATAATGAGCCCACGGTGGCGGGAACTGGCCCCAATGGCAAGTCAGAAACGGCAAGTCAGAAACTGCCAAAGACTGAGGGGTTCGCTTGCCCCTGACCGGGCATCCTCCTATGGTGGAGTCACTCTTAACCCCCAGATCAGAAGGGTATTTGCACGTGGCGACCGTCGTTCAACTGGACAACCGACGCACAGGATCAGACCAGGCGCTTGAAGCGCTGACTGCGCTTGTGAAAGATGATTTGCAGGCGGTGAATGAGACGATTATTGAGCGCATGCACAGCCCTGTGGCCCTCATTCCACAATTGGCCGGGCATATTGTGGCCGCCGGTGGTAAGCGCCTGCGCCCGGTTCTGACCCTGGCAGCCGCCCAGCTCTGTGGCTACACTGAAAAGCGCCATATCAAGCTGGCCACCTGTGTTGAGTTCATTCACACCGCAACCCTGCTGCATGACGATGTGGTTGATGACAGCGATCTGCGGCGCGGCCGGTCAAGCGCCAATGCGCTGTGGGGCAATCAACCCAGCGTGCTCGTCGGCGACTTCCTGTTCAGCCGCGCCTTCGAGTTGATGGTTGAAGATGGCTCACTGAAAGTGCTCGGCATTTTATCCAGCGCGTCCTCGATTATCGCCGAAGGTGAAGTCCATCAGTTGATGACCACCAACGACACAGAAACCAGCGAAGCGCAGTATTTAGAAGTGGTGCAGGCGAAAACCGCCGAGCTGTTTGCGGCTGCGGCGCGCATTGGGGCTGTGGTGGCTGATCGCCCCGAGGTCGAAGAGGAAGCCTTGCAGGTGTACGGCTTGAATCTGGGGATTGCGTTTCAGTTGATTGACGACGTGCTGGATTACTCCGCCAAGCAAGCCGAGTTGGGCAAAACCATCGGTGATGATTTCCGCGAAGGTAAAATCACGCTGCCGGTCATTCTCGCCTTCCGCCGTGGCGATGCTGAGGAGCGCGCTTTCTGGCGCCGCTGCCTGCACGACATGGAGCAGGGCGAAGACGAATTAGCCCACGCGCTGACCTTAATGGAAAAGCACAACAGCCTGACAGACACCGTCAACCGTGCCGCACACTATGGCGATGTGGCCCGGGACGCGCTGGGGATTTTTCCGAAAAGCCCTGTCAAAACGGCGCTGCTGGACATCATCGATTTCTGCATTAAGCGGGCTTATTAAATCAATTGCGGTTGGCCCTGCCCTGAGCAACACGACTGCGACAATACTGAGCCCCCGCTTGCACCAAAGCCACGCCAGCGGTATAAGCCGATCCGCCTTCAATGATCGTCAGCCATGACTCTTTAGGGCGAGGAACGGAGTGTAGCTCAGCCTGGTAGAGCACTGCCTTCGGGAGGCAGGGGCCGGAGGTTCGAATCCTCTCACTCCGACCAATAAAACAGCCATTTTCTGCAACTCAGAAAACCCGTTCCCCCTCGCTATCCCCCAGTAACGGCCCCCCGCAATCAACAAGACCCTTTACCTGGACTGCTATGCTGGACGAAGATGTCAGGCTTAGGGGGCACGCAAAAAGGAGACCCAAGAGTATGTTGAACCTGTCGCAAAGAGGCCGGTCTGGCCTGCAGTTTCTTGGGTCTTTGCAGCCTTACATCTCGCGCCGGGTGCGCGACATTGCACGCACAGACTTCGAGACGGACCCTGACGGCGCCGCTCTGGTGGCCGAGCATGATCGCGGCGGCTCAAACGAACCCTGGGATGCCCGGATTGCCCGCGCCCGGGCCGTTGCCGAAAAATCTGTCGCCTATAAATTTGAGCGATTTTATCAACGCTATGTGGCGGAAGAAAATTTTGTGCGCGCTATTCCGGCCATAGAGGAACGGCGCGCCGCAGCAGAGAAAATGGGCTTTGGCGACCTCAAAGACTGTGGCGGATCACTCACACTTGATGCGGCCTTGCCCGTCCCGGACTATCACGAAGGCGTAGAGTGGCACCTGGAACCCGGCGGGTGGGATGGCTACGACCTCTCCGGTCCGATGTTCATGTCCGCCATCCACCCTTACGTCATGAGCAAAGGCGGCTGGGCAGCTGTGGAAGTTGACGAAGACGTACGGCATCACCGCTCTAACGCCGCGCAACTGCTGCCCAAAGATCACTATGACCGCATCTACGATATGGGCTGCGGTGGGGCAATGACCCTGGCCGCGTTTCATAAACATTATCCAGACGCGGAACTCGTCGGCGGTGACCTGTCGGCTGCGAATGTGAAAAACGGCAATGACTCCGCCCGAGCCGCAGGCATTCCGATTCACTTCCGGCAATGCGACGTGCGCCACACCGGAGAGCCCGACAACAGTTTTGATGCGGTGGTAATGTATTGCGTCCTGCACGAAACACCGGTGAGTGTGGGTAAAGAGATCATCAAGGAAGCCTTCCGCATTTTGAAACCCGGGGGCGATGTGGTGATCAACGATCTGCCGCCCTTCGCCGGCGTTCATCCGTTCCAATCTGTCATTTTGGATTGGGAAACCGACAATCGCGGAGAGCCGTACTTTTCTGAGACGTGCAGCACGGAATGGAGCGACGTGCTTGCAGAGACCGGCTTTGTGGATATTCAGTCCCATAATCTGGGTCCTCAAGGATACCCTTGGGTCGATGTGGCAACAAAACCACTTTAGGGCTTTCCGCTTTCAACTAGATGCTTGTTTTTTCTTGGCCCCTCACCTGGGTTCGAGATTCTTTTGATGGGGCTCTCACCTGGGTTCGAGCCCATGCACGACTGGTTCCACTCAAACGAGCCTATGCACGTATGATTTTAGGAACGAGCCCATGGAGCCGGGTTTTGAGACCCCCTTGGAACGAGCCCATGCACGAAACCGGGCACGCCACCCATGCACCCAACTGGGCAAACCAGCAGGCAAACCACCCGGCACGCCGCCGGGCACACTTTCAAACGCTGCTTTTCGCCGGTAAAGATAGATTCATGTTGATGTTAACAATTTTGATTGTTATAATTCGGCCATGATTAAATACCCAAAAACAGTGCTGCAGCCTATGGCGTGGCCAGCCGGTAAGCGATGATCGCGTCGGACTGCCTGGTTTCTGCCATGCCATTGCCACCGGCAGCCACCACCACATACTGCACACCATCGATCATATAGGTCATGGGCACAGCCATGGCTGGCGCAGGCAAATCATCATCGCGCCACAACGCCGCGCCCGTATTCATATCCAAAGCATGAAAGGCGGAGTCCATGCCCGCGCCAATAAAGATCAGACCCCCAGCCGTGACAATCGGACCCGCGATGTTTGGAGAGCCCCATGCCTTTGGTGTTTTAAACGGCCCCACCTCAATGCGGCCCAGGGGCTGACGCCACAAGTGATCGCCGCTATTCAAATCGATGGCGATGAGTTCGCCCCACGGCGGTGGCGTGCAGGGCACCCCGAGCGGAGACAGAAAAAATTCGCCGTCCAGACGATACGGCGTACCGTTGAGCGGCTTCTGCAAAAACTCAACCGGCGGACCCAAAGGCCGTTCTTCATTAAGATCGGCGGGCACCAGCTTGATGATGGTGGCGAGGTTCTGGGTTTTGACAATCAACGTAGCGGTTTTGGGGTCAACCGCAGCCCCGCCCCAGTTACCGCCACCCAGGGCCGAGGGAAGTTGCAACGAGCCTTCAAGACTTGGCGGCGTATACAGGCCCTCGTAGCGCAATTCGGAAAAGCGCTGACGGCATTGCCCGCGATCCCAGAACGTCAGGCCCCACACCTCGTCTTGGGAAATATCCTGACGGGCGAAGGGCGCGGGCGCGATAGGGCGTGGTTGGGTGGGCGACGTGCGTTCGCCGGGCACATCCGTCACTGGAACTGCGATTTCTTCAATATCAAACAGCGGTTCACCCGTGAGGCGATTGAACACAAACACGAAGCCCATTTTGGTGATCTGCACGACGGCGGGCACAGAGGTTCCCTCACGCTCGAGGTCAAGGAGAATGGGTTGGCTCGGCAGGTCATAATCGAACACATCGTGATGGATGATCTGCTGGTGCCAGACGACCGCACCCGTGCCTGCGTCCAGCGCAACCAGGGCATTGGCATACGGGATGGGCGCGAGGCGTAAGCCCCCATAAGGATCAACGCTGGGACTGGACGTGGGCAGATACACAAGGCCCGCGGCGTCATCAACCGCCATCATCGACCACACATTGGCACCGCCGGTCTTATCGCTGAGCTCGGCGGGAATGGGATTGAAGGACCACAGTTCTTCGCCGGTGCGGACATCAAGACCGCGCACGATACCGTCTGCCGCATCGGCATACATATTGTCGCCAACACCACCGCCGACAACGATAATGTCGCCGATAATAGACGGCGGAGAGGACATGAAAATGCCGCCGGTCCCACCGTAGTCAAAGGCATTGAGATTCAGAATGCCGCCCGTGCCGAAGTCCGCGCACAGGGCGCCGGTTTTGGCATCAAGCGCATAGAGATTGCCAAAAATATCAGGATGAATGACGCGCGCAGAACAGGTGTGGCTTTGCATCTCTCGCGGTGTATCGGCCCCTTCTGCCCAAAGCGCAACACCCCGGCAGTTTGCCGCAAACACGGGCATACCCTCGGGCAAAACGCCGTAGCCATCAAATGCCCAAATCTCTTTACCGGTTGTTGGGTTTAAGGCCAGCACGCGGTTCTTCGGCGTACAGACATAAAGGGTGTCGTCCCAGATCACGGGGGTCGCCTGAAACGAGGAGCCACCGTCTGCTGCGGACCCTTCAACAACATCGCCAGTGTGATGAACCCAAGCGCGCTCAAGGTTTGCCACATTGGCAGCCGTGATTTGATCTAAGGCAGAGTATTGCCCCCCCGAGGGCGCCCCTCCAAAGGACGGCCATGAGGTGTTCTCAGTAAGTGCTGCATGTGTTGAGGAGTCAGCCGCAAAGGCCGACACTGAGCCCAGCAGTAAAACCGCCATCGCAATCAGCGACACGAACCGCGACACTGGAGACTGTGGTGTGGCCATGGAAGACTCTCCTGCTAACAACTGACATACGTCATATAAAGAAAAACCCAGTGACGTAAAAAGAAAAACCCGGCCAGACCAAATGAAAAGTGGTCCGGCCGGGTGTGGTGTGAGAAGCCTTATGTATGAAAGGCGTGTTGTTTTAGCGCTTAGAGGCTGACTTCGAAGTTCAGCTTCCAGGTGGTTGGCTCGTTGACAAAACGAATGCCGTTTGGTGCGGCAAGCACCAAGCCGATTTTCGAGTAGTCATCACCGGTCAGGTTTTTACCGGACAGGGTGGCTTTCCACTTTCCGCTATCGGCCTGGTAAGACACAAAGCCGTTGACCAGATCGATCGTGCCTGAGCGGTTGATGGGTTGGTTGGCCGCATCGGAGAAGTAGTTACTGCGATGGCTGTAGTCCGCGCCAAGAACAATGTCGCCCGAGCTATTAAGGTCATAGGTGTAGTTAAATCCAACCTGCGACTGGAATTTAGACAGGTGAGACAACCGGCCCAAACCTTGGGTCGCGGCCACAGAACCCGGATCGAGTTCTTTGTAGTTGTCATCCTGCACGGTCACATGGGCAAAGATTTCCAGAGCATCGGTCACAATGGCGGTGACTTCCGTTTCAATGCCGTAGACATCAACTTTACCCACGTTTTGGATGGCCGTCGCACCGCCGCCCAATGTTGAGGACTGTTGAATGTCTTTGAACTTATTGAGGAACAACGCCGTATTCACGCGCACACGACTGTCGAACAGATCCGCCTTGCTGCCCGCTTCAAGCGCCCACACGGTTTCTGGATCAAACGGCGTGTTAAACGACGTTGGGTTAGCAACGGTCAGGCCATTGTACCCACCCGCGCGGAAGCCACGTGACAACGAAGTGTACACAAACACATCATCCGACACTTGGTAATCAAGCCCAACGCGCGGTGTAAATACGGACCAACTGTCTTCACGATCCACCAGAGATGGAATACCCGAGCCGAAGAAAGTGTCGATCTGACCGTTGAGGGATTTCTTATCTTCGGTCCAGCGGATCCCAGCTGTGGCGCTGAGGCGATCCGTGACTTGATAGGACCCTTGCGCGAACACCGCATAGGACTTTGTCTTCTGGTCGATAATTGTCGGCACCAAAGGATTGAAGAAAATCACGTCATCAATCTGCTGATCGGCTTGCTCTTCAAAATAGAAGGCCCCGAGAATCCAGTCGAGGCGCTCATCAAACGACTGACCGCTCAACTGCAGTTCTTGCGACCATTGCGAAGACGACGCCACGCTGGTGCGGTCAATCAGGGTAACGAAGTTGCCTGGCGTGGTTTCAACACCACCGGAGAGATCGAAACGGAAGCCATCTTTGACATCAATGTACGCGGTGATGGACTGCAAGGTGACATCGCCGATGAGCCATTCCATATCTAAAGAGCCACCGTATTGTTCGGTGTAGCCAGAGGATTGAGTGGGGGACTGAACAATGCGCGGGCCACCGGTTTGGTTTTCCAAGGTGACCGAGTTCACGGACACCGGTGTCAGACCATCGTTGTCATCGTCTGAATAATAGCCAGAGACGGTGGCCTTGAAGTCATCGGAGCCGAAGTAAGACATTTTACCGCGCAGGGAGAACACTTCCCGCACACCACGATCTTCGCCGGTGGCGCGGTTTTCGAGCCAGCCATCATTCTGGTCACGGTATTGGGCTGATACGGTCATGCCCAATACATCTTCGACCAGGGCAAAACCGACACCGGCTGACACTGTCAGTTCATCAAAACGGCCATAGCCGATTGAGCCCTTGGCCCAGGTTTCGCCATCGGCTTCGCGGGTAACGATTTTCAACGCACCGGTCATGGAGTTCCGGCCATAGAGTGTGCCTTGTGGGCCGCGCAGGACTTCAATGCGTTCGATATCGACCAGATCAAAGTTCGCGGCAGACAGGCGTGCGTTGTAAACGTTATCGACATACAGGCCGACTGCGGATTCAGAGGTCACCAGACCGCCGATCTGCTCGCCTGCACCGCGCATGTACAGGTTGACCATGCCCGGGTTTGACACACCGGTGTACAACACCAGGTTTGGAACGTTGTTAGCGAGGTCCAATGTTTCTTCGACCTGGAGCTTCTCAAGCTTATCAGCCGTGAAGGCCGAGACCGTGACCGGCGTGGTCTGCAGGTTGCCGACGCGACGCTCTGCGGTGACGACAATTTCTTCCAGCGCGACGTTCTGAGCCAAAGCACTGGTGACAGGTAGGGCTGTTGAGGCGCTCGCCACAACGGCAGCGGAAGCCAAAAGTTTGGCAATCAAAGGCGTGCGTAAGCGCTTTGTCATGGTGTGGCTCAAGGTTGGCATGTATCTCTCCAAGGGTCTGATTCTATTGGTTAAATGCGTTTATCGCGGGTCGTTTCGCACACAGGAGTCCTGTGTGTCAAATTCATTACATCAATGAATTGGGGACATAGCGATTACCAAAGATCAAAACAAGCAGAGATCAACCCAGCAAAGACGAAAACAGGCTGTGTTTGAGTCTGGATTTGAGTTTGAGTCTGGGTTTGAGTCTGGGTTTGACTTTGTGGCCCGCCGTCAAACGCCCAGGACGGAGCGCAACCGTTAAGCCGATTTGACCGCCATGACGCTGTTCCAAAAGGTCGGCGCAAGGGTCGGTGCGTCTTCACGCACGGTCAGTCCAGCCTCGGCCATCATCTGGAGGAAATCAGAGCTGCGGTATTCTTCGGTCCACACTTCGTTGTTGTGCACGTGATCCCACCATTGGTTAAAGCGCCCGCTGGCGGACGGCTGGGATTGGGTATAGGTCTTGAAATCGACCGGGAAGAACACCCCGCCGGGACGCAGAATACGTTTCACTTCGGCGAGGATTTTCTTGGCGTCTTCCGTCGGCACTTCGTGGAATAGAATATAAGCCGTGATGACGTCGAAGCTGTTGTCAGCAAAGCCGGTGTCTTCGGCCAGACGTTGTGCCAGATTGATATCGAGGCCCTGTTCAGCGGCCCGCATATGACCGTAGCGCAACATCGGCGCACCAACGTCGATGCCCCAGACGTCTGTGTCGGGGAACCGCTCTTTAACCGCCATGGGCAGTTGGGCAACACCGGTGCCGATGTCGAGAAACTTTTCCATTTTGCCGTCTTCGGGCACGGGAATGATGGCGGCCAGATCACGATGGAACACATCTTCTGATTCCAGATCAAGCGTGAAGACGTTGACCCCGTAGTGATAAACGTAGCCGCCTAACGGATCGCCAATGTAACCACCCGGTTGAATGTGAATTTCATGCTTGGTGTAATCCGGAATACTCAAACCGGCATTCAGCTCCAAGGTGCCGGGACCAGAACTATCAGCAGCTTCGAGTTCTTCCAGATAGCCGTCGCGATTGGCATGAAAACCATCGACCAAAGCGTTCCACATGATTTGCTGTGATGTGGTTTTGCAGCGCACGTTGGACCACACGGTCAGATCGTCGCCGATAATTTTCAGCACGTCTTCGATGGGGGGTGAAACCTTGGGATCGTAGCCTGCGTTTTCAACCAGTTCGTTGATGCGACGTGAGCTTTTGCGACCGAAATCGCGCAACGACCATTTGCGGAAGCTCTGGGCAAATTCCAGGCGGCTTTCCATGTCCATCTCGGGCAGACGTTCAAGACGGCCTTCGGTGTAATTGCCTCGGACTTCGACATCTTTTGGTAAGGCTGAGACGGTTGGAGCAGCGGCGGCAGAGCGGCTTTTAAACACCGCCGACAAGCTGGAGGCAACGGCGGCCGTTGCGCCAAACACAGCGGCGGTGCCGCCAAACAGAGTGCGACGATCAATCATGGGGCTCTCCCTTAACCGGCGGTGGTGGAGTGGGTGTCCGGGTTGCCGCTGGTGTTTTGCGGCGTGTTCTCAAGGAACCCATAGACACGCTTGATGAAGCGCTCGCGTTGCGCTTCCCAGGCGGCGTGATCCGCCGCGCTGGGACGGTAGGCTTCGATCATATCTTTGGAGACCGAGCCCTTCTCTTCCAGCAGGGTCTCAATCACGTTCATGCGTTTTTGCAGCGCCCAGAATTCACTGCCCAGGGCAATGACCGCCGACATGACGTTGTCCAGCGCCGCGTTGGAGAGAAATACATCGTCGGCCCGGGGCTCTATAGAGTCCCCGCGATGGGTTGCTACGGGTTTGGTAACGTCTGCCATGATCGATCTCTCCTTAAGTGGGGCGAGTGAGATTATAGTATAGCTCTATACGCGCAGATGAGTCTCATGGATGGTTTGACCAAGCTGGAGCGCGAACGATGCCCACTGACTGATCAGCCGCAAGCCCCCGCATCAACCATGAGGACGGTAATGGGGCGACTCAGCATGAAAGCCACGCCGCCCCATCGGGTCTTTTTATAGAACTTTTTCTAGAACTTATAGGACGCCGAAACACCAAACTGACGGCTCTGTGGCAGACCCACCAGGGCCACAGCCCCGAACCTAAAGCCTGATGTCAGCGCATCGCTGTTGGTGACGTTATCGACAAACAGGGTCACGCGCGCCGGGCCAGTATCGAGGCCGACCCGCAGGTTGACCAGGGTTTGTGGTCCCAGGGTTTCCAGGTTGAGTTCATCGATGAACATTTCATCGCGGTAGCTCAGGTCCGCGCGGGCAAACCAGTCATAGCCATCGCCGAGCGCCGTGAACGGCGCTTGGTATTCGAGCGAGGCATAGAGGGAGTTTCCGGCGGTGCGCGGCGTTTGATTTCCGGATACATCCGCGTCTCCCAAAATCGTCAACGCATTGGCCGACTCAAACACCTTAAACTCGGTATCGACGTAGGAGTAGGACAGAGCGCCACTGAAGTATGCGTTGAACTGAGCGTTGAGCGAGAAGTCTGCGCCCCACACTTCGGTTTCACCGGCATTGACAAAGTAGCTGCCGACCGTGGGATCAGGGTCGTTAAAGCGGAACACCTGATTGGTCCAATCGATGAGATAACCCGCCGCTTGAATGGTCAGCACATCGTTCAACGCGTTGACCTTGGTGCCGACTTCATAGGTCCACAGGGTTTCTTCATCGACCACAGCGAACTGGGCCGGGCCGGTGGTATTAAAGGTGCCGGGCTTGTTACCCTTGGCCGCGCTGGCGTAGATCAACGTATCGTCAGACGGCGTGTATTCGACGATGAAGCGCGGCAGGAAAGAGTTAAACTCGCCTTCTTGAATGGCACCTGTGTCCAGGTTTTCAACCTTAATGTCTTCGGTCTGATACCGGCCATCAAAACTGACCGAGAGTTGCTCAGAGGCATCGAATGTCACCGAGCCAAACACCGACATATTTTCAGAGGTTTTTATATTTGGCGCTTGGCGGAAGTTGCGTTGACGAAAGGTATAAAAATCTTCATCGAAATAAGACGCGCCCGCGATCCAGCTGATCGGACCGTCTTCCGGAGACGTAACACGGAATTCCTGGAACGTCGATTCGAGTTCACGCTCGGTCACGGTTTGGAAGATGCTGCAGCCCGGACCGACGAATGGCCCAGCGTTGCACAGGAACGACAGGAACGTGTTTTTGACCGGATCGTAGTTACCATCAGCCTGATTGACCGTGTCTTCCTTGCCGTAGCCGGTGATGGACGTCAGCGTATAGCCGTTGATGTCATAGTTGACCGACAGGCTGGCGCGGAAGGTGTCTGATTGAATGCCCGGATCATCCAGCTGATCGACGTTGCCACCAATGACCGAGGTCAGAGGAAACTCAAGCTCGCCCATGTTCAGCGCGGTCGTGGCACGCGGGGCTTCGCCGAGATCTGCTTCTGAATAACTCACGTTCAGATCAGCGGTCAGCGCATCGGTTGGGGTAAACCGCAGGGCGGTGCTGAGGGAGAAAATGTCGTCCTCACCCATTTCCGCGCCGTTGGTGATGTTGGTGTACTCACTGCCTTTGGTCAGGTATCCGCCGCTGACACGCATGGCCAGACGGTCCTCGACAATCGGACCACTGAGTGTGCCGCTGAGTTGGATTTCATCATACTCAGCGACCGTCGCGTTGATGGAGCCTTCGAACTCATCGGTCGGCTTTTTGGTGATGTAGTTAATCGCGCCAGAGAAGGTGGCGCGGCCATAGAGGGCGCTTTGCGGACCCTTGATCACTTCAACACGTTCGAGATCTGACAGCAGCGCCGTGAACAGCGAGCCGGACACATAAACACCATCAATAAATTTCGATGAGTTTTGCAGGGTCGGGTCGCCGGTATTGGTGGCAATGCCCCGGAAGCTGGCAGAGTCGCCACGGCCTTCCGCTTCAAAGCTGCCATAGGTCACACCAGGAACGGCTTCCACTAAATCTGTAATGGTGGTGTAGCCCGCTTGCTCGATATCATCTGCCGTGAAAGCCGACACAGTGAGCGGAATTTCCAGCAGGGTTTCAGAGCGCTTCCGCGCTGTAACTGTGATTTCCTCAACGGCGATCTGCTGCGCTGATGCAGGTATGGCGATTGAAGCGGCAACGGTGGCGAGTAGAAGTGTTCTGAATTTCATGTGTTCTCTCCCGGAATGTCTCGATGATGGCTAAGTGAGCTGGTGTGAGACCTAGTCTTATGTTGGTTTTCTCTCATTCCAGTGGCTGTTATGAACTTGAAACCATTACTTGCTCGGTGGTTGAGTACAGGTAGCCTCGGGATCCGGCAAACTCCACATCTGGCGAGCATTCTCGCATAAAAATAATCGCTCAGCGATTAGAGCTTGAGCTTCGGTCCACACGCTCTTGGCCGCGCTCTATGCTCGCTCAATGATTAACGCTAATCTCTAACCCTTGGCTCGAACGCTTGTTGCTCACTTTGGGAGTCGATTTTGGCTGGGATCCAACCGCTTGAAAGCGTTGCACGCTTTACAACAATCCTCAGCGCCGTAAATGCAGGCGACGGCATAACCATGTCTGAATTGACTCGCAAAGCGGGTCTCTCCAGGTCCGCGGTCAACCGCTATATGGTGACCCTCGCGGAGTTGGGTTATGTCTATCGGGACGAGCGCACAAAGAGATACAGGCCGACCTCTAAAACCCTGGACCTGTCGCGCGGCGTAACACGTGATCAAAAAATCCGTCAGATCGTATTACCGCCTTTGCAAGCCGCGTGCCGGACGTTGGGATGGTCACTTAATTTTTCAACTTTAAAAAACGCACAGGTCACCCTGATCGCCCATACGGACGATATTTCCCCGTTGGCGAAAAAGAAACGCGGTACCATGCTGATGCGGCCCCTGCTTGGACGCGCTGCCGGACATGTGCTGCTGGCGCATCTGCTGCCTTCCGTCCGCACTGACGTGCTTAAGATTGCGTTGCAACAGAACCCGGCCCTCTATGCGGACGCTGGCATCGACCCCGGCGATGTGACTGCTCTGCTGGGGGAGGTGCAGCGGCTCGGGTACGGCGCTTACACGACGGCAAAGGCCCAACTCAACACCGTTGCGGTTCCGGTGCGGATTAAAGACACCTTTCCCTTTGTTCTGTCGGCGGGCGCAACCGCATCGATCCTGAGTTTGGAACAGGTTACCGAGCGCTTTTTGACCCCTTTGCAAGCGTGCGCAAATAATATCTCTGAGCGGCTCAAGGATATTGATACGGATCGCTGGCTAGATGCGGGTGAAGACCAACCGCTTCCCGGTAGCGCCCTATGAGCGGTGTGCAATCCCTGGATGTCGTGGAACGCATCGTCACCGTATTACGTACGCTGAACGCTTTCGATGGTGTGACGGTCTCTGAATTGGCTAAGTTATCGAACGTGCCGCGCGCGGCGGTGAATCGTTACTTGGTGACCCTCATTGAATTGGGATTTGTTGCGCGGGACAACACTTCACGCAAGTACACCGTCACACCCAAAGTGCTAGAGCTCTCCGCTGGAGCCCCCCGCAATGACTGGGCGGCAACGGTTGTACGACCGATTATCGTCGAAGCCTGCAAGACTATGGGTTGGCCGCTCAGTTTTGGCACAATCCATAATAGCCGATTGGCGGTGCTGGAAAACACGGATACGGAATCTCCGCTGATTGTGTATCCGATGCGCGAGCATCTGGTTCTGCCGTTGCTTGGACGCTCTGCCGGGCACGTCCTACTGGCCCATAAAACAAAAGAGGTGCGGGACGATATTATTCGCTCGGCCCTGCTGCAAGACCGCAATTTATTGTCGCGCACGCCTTACGACCATGAGTCACTGGATGAACTGCTCACGCAGGTCGTGGCCCAAGGATATGCGGCAACCAAGCTTGCCGGAATGAATTGGTCCACGCTGTCTGTCCCTGTTTCCGTGAATGGCAGCGTCGAATATTCCCTGTCCAATCGCTTTCATCCAACAGCGGTCACATTATCTGAAGCGGTTGGCCGGTTCCTCGCGCCCTTGCATGCCTGCGCGGCGACACTCGGAAAAAACCTGGAGCGCATTTACCCGCTTTAGGCACAAGACTTCTGTAGCTGACGCGAAAATATGTCCAAAGCGCTGACGCGCTATGCAAATAAATGCCACGCACTTCAATAAACATGGCCATAATAAGACGGCACCAATTGAGTGAGGATTGAAGATGTGACTCCCACAGCCCAACTTACCAAACGCTATATCCGAGACACAGCCGCACAGCATATGGTCACTGGCATTCCTCGCGCCCACCCGAACACCCCGGTGAAGGACGTCATTGCCACCCTTCAAGGCGAACATTTTGAGTGTGCCGACACTGTGTTCGTGACGGACGCGCACGGGGGACTGGAAGGCATCGTCCGCATCAACGACCTGCTGGCCGCTGGAAATGGCGGCGGAGGGACCCCCGCCATCGGGGAAATCATGGAACCGGAACATGAAGCGGTACGCCCAGAAGATGACCAGGAACAGATCGCCGTTCTGGCCATGCAGTTGAACATGATTGCGGTGCCGGTGGTGGATGCCCAAGGGGTATTGATTGGCGCCGTACCGCCAGAAGCCTTATTCAAAATTCTGCGCCACGAACACATGGAAGATTTGCAGCGCGTTGCCGGGATTATGACCCACGACGATGGTCCGGCTGTGGCCATTGATGCGTCGTTGTTGGACCGCGCAAAACGTCGCCTGCCCTGGCTAATATTTGGCCTGCTGGCCTCATCGGTCATCACGCTGTTGATGAGTGGGTTTGAACACACCTTGGAAGCCAATGTGGCGGTGGCCTTCTTCATTCCATCGTTGGTGTACATCGCAGGTGCGATCGGCACCCAGGCCGTATCCGTTGCGGTGCGGGGTCTGGCGACAGAAGGTCTTCCCATCGGACGCCTGCTGCGGGAAGAATTGGTGATCGGCATCACCATTGGCGCAGCTCTGGGCTGCATCGCTTATGTGGGGGTGATGTTAAGTTTCGACAATGCCCCGCTGGCCCTGGCCGTTGGTCTCTCTGTTCTCGGCGGTGGGGCTTTATCTGCCGTTGTCGGATTTGGCTTGCCTTGGGTGTTTCAGAAGTTCGGCACTGACCCGGCCCTAGGCAGTGGGCCCATGTGCACCATTATTCAAGACGTTGGCAGTTTGACCGTTTACTTCCTCTTGGTTACCGCCTTGGTGATATGAGTGTTGCGCAACGCTGCGGCTGAAGGCTTAGCCGTGTGGTCATGGCGCTGACATGGCGCTGTCATGGCGCTGACTCTTTCAATTGATAGAGTAGTGCTGCTTAAGCATGAACCAGCCCGTCCCCAAGAAGGCCAAGCGTAAAGCCAGCTACAGCTGCCAGAGAGGGCGCCCAATGGTGTTTCAGTCTCGCTTGAGGCGCGATATCTTGAAACGTGAGATACAAAATACCGCCCGCCGCAAACAGCATGATGGCCCCAAGCACCTGCGGAGACGCACGCAGAAATTCATAGCCAAGCCACGCGCTGAGTGGACCCAGCACCACGACACCCCATAACGCCAACAGAATCACGCGGGGTTTATGTTTGGCACCGGCCACCAGTTCACGATAGGCGTTAAAGCCCTCGGGAAAATTCTGCAACGCGATCAGTCCAGCAAGCAGCAAGGCTGTTGCGTTTTGCGTTGCGAGCATCGCGCCAAGCGCCATCGATTCGGGCACAAAATCAAGCAGCATCGCCATCAGTTGCGCCCCAGCTCCGCCCTGTGACTGGATGGCCCGGTCGACCACAAAGAAGACCACTCCTCCAGCAACAAACATCGCGACACCAAGCGAGAGGGAGACATTGGCCATGCCTTCCGGCACCAGCACCAGCGCAATGGCGGCAAAGAGAACGCCGCCGCCAAACGCGATAACGCTATGACGCAGTTCCTGCTCAAGCCACTTCGACCGGATGTTTTCAAAGCACGCGCACAGCCCGCCAAGGGGAATCGTTATCCCGGCAAGCGTCGCGTAGAGCAAAGCTGTTTGCAGTGTACTCACGTTTTGTTTGCATCTCGCTTCTTGGCTTGGGCGTCCCAGGCATCGGGAGCTTTTGCACCAAACGCCTGGGGATTTATTTGCCGGGTGACGATCGGCAACGTAGAACCATCGGGTTCAAAAAAATGACCGGCGGTTTCCAGTGTTAAAGCGTCGATAATTTTTTTCAAATACCCGGCGCTTTCTTCCGCTTCAAACACACCCATGCCTTCGGTAGATTTGGATTTTACAAATCCCGGATGACCACAGGCCACCGCAATACCGCGCGGGGCAAGCAACAAAGAGAGTTGCATCACGACCTGATTTAATGCCGACTTTGAGGAGCGGAACAAAATCATTCCAGCGGGCGGCTTCGCACCGATGCGGCTGGAGACGAAATACATTTTTTTATGAGTGCCAGCTTCGAGGTGACTGACAAAAGCCTCAGCCAGTTTCATTTGGCCCATGCAGTTGACGCGAAACGCTTCGGCCCAGGCGTCGTAATCCGTATCACCGACCGTGCTCATGGGATTGTTGGTTTTGGCCGCGTTGCCCAGCAGCACATCGATGGGAACGCCGTTTAACTCCTCTGCCAGGTCATCCACTGTGGCAAAGTCAGCCAGATCCAGACGATGAATTGAAAGCTGGCCACCATAGCCTGCGCCCAGGGTTTTGAGATCGGCCGCGCCATCAGGATCGCGCACAGCCGCCCGCACACGCCATCCGGCATCGAGGTAAACTCTGGCAAAACCGAGCCCCAGACCACGGTTCGCACCTGTCAGTAATATCGTGGGCGACATCAGCTGTCCTCCGCTTCGATGATGCCCGCCGCTTTCAGCCGCGCCAGGACATCTTGCTGCACGCCAGCCATGTGACCCCGTGCAGGCGCACGGTCAGCCAGGCTGTTCTTCGGCCAGATATCTTGCGCATAGGTATCGCGATACAAGTCCATGCGCTGACGGGTCAGGAAGTTGTTAATCTCCGGACGATTGCGATAGCGGCGCAAGGCGGAGATGTTGATGTCGGCCAGAGCCGTCATACTTTCGCCCTGGCCGGCTTCCGCCAAAACACGGCCTTGAAAATCAATCACCCGGGAGCCGCCATCGCAGGTGTGCTCGCCCATGGGGAACGGCTTGTGAGTGGAGAGGTTGGCCGAAATCACATACATCAGGTTTTCAATGGCGCGCGCCTGCTTCATGACGTTCTTCGGATTATGCGCGAGGTTCAACGGGTCGGCGCAGGGATGACACAGCACCTCCGCCCCCCGCAGGGCAAAGGTGCGGATCAGTTCCGGATACTGCATCTCCTCTGAGGCCACCGCGCACAAATTACCGATCGGGGTTTTGGCCACCGGGAACACGCCGTCCAATCCATAGAGCTCAAGATAACGATCCCAATAGTCGTGGGGCGTGGGCGTGTAGATGGAATTCAAACGGCGGTAGCGCAGTACAACGTTGCCCGTGTCATCAAAAATGACGCAAGCTTGAAAATATGTATCTGGAAAATTGTCATCCTGCTCATAGGCATTGGTGACCAGATAGACGCCATTATCTTGGGCGATCTTGGCCAGGGCATCGTATTCTGGCCCATCGGGATGAAACGCTGCCCAATCGCGCCACTGGGCGGGCGACGTGCCCATAGAGAAATTGGTGAACACATATTCGGGCAGGACCACCAGCTTCATGTCTTCGCCGCCCATGACTTTCGTGCCGGGCACCAGGGCCGCAGCGCGGGCGATGGCATCCATGATCATGGCGCGGGCCGAGGCTTGATCTGCTGCGCCGTTAATGGGGTAGCAGGCGAATTGAAGTGCACAAGCGCGATACGCAATCATCATGGGTCCCTTCCCCAATTCGACCTTAAGCGGCTTTAGATCTCACCGCAGGTGAGTCCGTTGGGCCGGCTTCTAGCCGTCTGATTTTAAAGCCGGTCGCGGCATAGATCATTGAAATCACCGGACTGGCCAAATTGAAAATACAAAACGGCAAGTAGGCCAACGTCGGCACGCCAAGGGTTCCGGCCATGAAAGCGCCGCAGGTGTTCCACGGCACCAGGGCGGACGTGACCGTGCCGGAGTCTTCCACGGCGCGCGACAGATTGACCGGATCAAGGCCGCGCTTTTTGAATTCGTCGGCGTACATGCGGCTGGTCAGCACGATGGACAGGTATTGATCAGACGCCAGGGCATTGGTGGCTAAAGCGGTCATGCCCGCCCCGGCGATGAGCGAACCGTCTTTTTTGAACATCAACAACAACGAGACAAGAATACGTTGCAGCATGCCCGTGCGTTCCATCATGCCACTGAAGAACATGGCGCTGAGAATGAGCCAGATGGTTGTCAGCATGCTGCCCATGCCGCCGCCGGACAGCAGATCGTTCAAAACTGGGTCGGCACTTGAAGCCGCAAAGCCGTTGGCGGCTGCCAACCAGTAGGTATTGATCAGCGCGAGCGCTGCACTGCCCTCTTCAGACAGGGCAGCGGGCTCTTGCACGATACTGCCGAGCAGCGCGCCGATGAGGGTGGAGAGAAAGATAGCCACAAACGCCGGCACGCGTTTAACTCCCATAACGAACATGACGAGCAACGGCACAAACAACACCGCGTTGACCGAGAACGTAGCCGCGATGCTCTCGCGCAGTTCCGCGATTTGGGATTCTGGCGTGACATCGCCCATCATCAGGGTCGCCACCGAGAAAAACAGAACCGCAATCAAAAACGCCGGTACGGTCGTCCACAACAGAAAGCTGATGTGGGTAAACAGGTCGGTGCCCGACAACCCGGAGGCCAGATTGGTGGTGTCTGACAGAGGCGAAAGTTTATCGCCAAAGTAGGCCCCCGAGATGATGGCCCCGGCCGTCATTTCAACAGAAAGCCCCATGGCACTGGCAATACTGATCAGCGCAATGCCAATGGTGCCTGCGGTGGTCCACGAACTGCCGATGGCGACGGACACCACAGCACAGACCACCAAGGCCGCCACATAAAAGATAGACGGATTGAGCACCATAGAGCCATAGTAAATGATGGTCGGAATAACCCCGGCCGACATCCATACGCCGATGAGCGCACCGATCGAGAGCAGGATCAGGATGGCCACAGAAGAGCGGCTGATGGATTTCACCACCGCGTCTTCCAGGACTTTCCAGCTCAGACCTTTGCGCATACCGATAGCGGCGGCGATCATGCCGCAGGTGATCAGCGCGATTTGGGCCGGACCGCCCGTGGTTTCGTCGCCAAAGGTGGCCACCGCAAAGGCGAGCATGAGAACCAGGAGGAGGATCGGGATTAATGCCTCGACGAGGCTGACCTGCGGCAATGGCTCTTGGTCCGCATGCTTATACGCATTTGATTCACTCACAGAACCTGATCCCCCCTGACGCATCTGCTGCTATAGTACACAGAGCATTCCGAGAGCGCGAGTAGCCGCGACGGCTTTGGAGTCAAGGGCGTTAAACCGCGAGCTGGCCGCTGATGGTGGTGCCCAGTTCAGTGAGCGGCGCGACATAGCGCGATTTCAATTCCGCATAACTGACAGCGGAGGGGATAAAGCGCATGGTGAGCGCGCCAATAAAACTGTCTCCCCGGATCACCGGCACAGCGCAGGCTTTTTCCAGACTTCCCGCCCGATGATGGATGCAATAGCCATCAAGGCGGGTTTCTTCAATGCGGCGTTTGACCCGGTTGACATCCAAAGTGCCTTGCTCGGCTTCCAACAGCCGCAAATAGGTCTCGCGTCCCTGATCCGTGCTATAGGCGAGAAACACCATACCGCTGGCCGTATCAAACACCGGAATGCGGAACCCCAAATTATAGCGTTGCAACGCAAGCGGGCTGGTATGATCCGTGTTGTAGCGCACCACCATATCCAAACCCGAGGGCGTGGTCAGGACCAGCGGCCAGGTCAGGTCATCCGCCGCCGCATTGATGGCTTGGATGGCAGAGTCGGTGAGCGCACTCCACCGGTCATAGCCATGGGACAGACGCGTGACCTGCTCTGTGACTTCATAGGTTTTAGAGCCGTCGTGCCGGCGGATCATGCCGACTTCGATCAACGTTTCAATCAGACGCACCACAGTTGCGCGCGGCAACTCGACACGGCGCGCGACTTCAGACGCACGCATGGGGCCATGGCCACTGATTTCGGTCAGCACCTTCAAACCACGCACGAGGGACCTGTTGGTCCGAATACCGGATTCCGTTTTAGCCATGTGCGACTGCACTCATTGTTACAACTCCCCGCCTCGTCAGACGCAGCGTCTGGTGATGTTGTTTTTCTTTTAGCATAGCGGAAGTAATCGTTGGCGTCTGCGATAATTGGTATCTGCAATACTTAACCGTGATTTTCCAGCGGCTTTAGAAATAACCTCACCTAAAATTTGAATGAGATGACACTTGCCTGAAACGCTGCTTGAGTGAGATGCCACTTGAGTGAGATAACACGGGCCATGCGTACTGCCTTGCTACAATCTTATCGCACCACGGCACAACCGGACTGGGTTGTCAGCTGCATGGCGAGCGTCCATGCCTTGGCAACCCAAAACCATTGGGCCTATCAATTCCGGGGGGACGACATCTTTGATCTGGTTCCCCAGGGACTTCTGGACAAATTCGCCACGCAAAAGCCGTTGCTATGCGACATTGCCCGTTTGGCCTGGGCCAAAGAAGTATTTACGCATCAACCCGACATTGACCGTGTGATTTGGCTGGATGCTGACGTTTATGTGTTTGAACCGAAAAGACTGAACATCAACCCCGCCGACAACTTTGCCCTCGGGCGGCAGATTTGGATACAACCGCACAGCAATGGACGCCTGAAAAGTTTCCGGCAAGTGCATAATGCGGTGCTTGCGTTTAACCGGCACTCTTCGGTTCTGGATTTTCTATTGGAGTCCGTTTTAACGCTCGCCAACCGCCACAAAGGCCCGGCATCGCCTCAACTGCTGGGGCCAAAACTGCTCACGGCATTACATAATATTTTGGGGTTTGACGTGATCGAGTCCATCGGCATGGCCAGTCCGCTGGTTTTGCGTGACCTGGCCAACGGCGGGGGTCAAGCCTTGGAGCAACTGACCGCTGACAGTGCAACCGCCTTGGGTGCCCTGAACCTCTGCACGTCTTACCAGGGGCAAACCGTGGACGGTGTGAATTGCACGGCTGAGCTGTTTGAAAACGCCATAACAGCCTTGAAGAACGGCGCGATGAAGGCCCGTCGATAACCCCCAGCCCCTCAAACATCATGCCAAAGCTCAATAAAAGCTTTTTACGACCGATTTACCGCGCCCTAACGGAAACGCCAGTCAACTGCAAAGCGTTACTTAATATATGCGAGGCACATGTGAACGCAGAAACACACTTATTACGTGTGTAATAAAAATTAACTTCAATTTATAAGAATGTATTGCCCGTATCCTGTAGGTTAAGGGCCGTGTGGTTTTTCTGCACGCAGAATGTGGTTTTTCTACACGCAGAATGTGGTTTTTCTGCACGCAGAAGATGATCTTAAAGGTTCAAGACATGAAATTTCAGTCAGTGATGCAATGGTTCCGAATTCTGAAAACTGCTCGGGATCATGCTGTGCGGGACGACGCCGGGCAGGCAGCGCTGGTTATCATCACGGTTGTGATTATTGCAGCGGGTGTGGCCATCAGCCAGACGCAATTGATGAATTCGCGGCGCGGCCTAGAAGTGACGCAGGCGCAACGTGCCAATTTTAAACTGATTAAAGATGCCATTGAAGTCTCCGCCATTCAGGATGCCAACTTCCTGCTGCCATGTCCGTCAGATCCAACGATCCCTGGTAGTCTCGGCACATCTGTTGGGAATAATGGCACCATCTGCAACCTGAACCGGGGCATCGTCCCATGGACGACTCTTGGTTTGCCGCGATCAAGCGCCATTGATCCCCAGGGCAACTACATCACCTACATCGTCGACAATACAAATATCAGCGTCTGCAACGGAGAGAACGCGCGGGTTGGCACATTAAACGAAGCCGAGGACGGCACAGACTATACCTTCGCGCTGATCAGTCATGGTGAGAATGGGTTCGGTGCCTATAACAGCAACAGTGGCAACCAAACGCAAGTGCCAACGTCGGCCTTTGAATTGGACAACTGCCCCAATCCATCCGGGGCAGGATGCGACCCCGGCACCAACAACGAATTTCGCGCGGGGCCGTTCGACGAGACGGATGGCACCAGCGAATTCGACGATATTGTGCGCGCGGTTCAAGCCTCTGAGACTTTCACCGTTGAATGCCCGGTGATTAATGAACAAGATATAAATGAGCCCCCAGGTGCCCAAGTGGGCTTCAGTCGTGCGGAAACCGCTCGCGTATTCACGCGCTCAGCAAACAATGCGACACAGAGCAGCAACAGTTTTGACAGCACCCGATACGATGCCGATGGCGATAGTGAAAATGGCTCGGAAAAGGAAGTGCTGCGTATCAACAGCAATGACACGTTCGATACGCGCGCGTGCAGCTATACGGAACCAACATACCCGCTTCAGGGGTACACCATTCGCCAATATGCGGAAGTATTCTTTGAATCGACGAGTGCAGCCACACGTGGCAGTGGCCTAGTGCTAGGATACTTCGCCCATAAAACCGATGGAGGCGCGCCAACGGATGTTACCCGTGCCAATCCAGGCACTGGTTTTAATGTTCAGCCCCCTTGCGGTGGCACGAACCAATTTCTTGGCTTTGGTGATGAGCAGGACGCTCTTACCAGCGCGGACAGTGACACAGGCGACTACACAGAGCTGGCACAGCCGAACGATGTCTTTAGATTTGGCCTTGAGATCGACACAAGTCCTGTCTTTGCAGACACCGGTGAAGCAGAGCAGATATTCGATCTGGATAGCAATAACCATATCGCTATCATTTTGGGGAATAATAACCATGCGGGCGATGAAGGTGAGGTGACTAACCCGCCCCTAGACCCAGTGGGACCACCCGTTGTTGCTGGTGGTTCTGCGGATGCCAATTTTAACGGCCCGGTCTGTCGCGATGACATGGATGGCCTGACCATTACTGGCGACCCTGGTGACAGCTTTGGAATTGACGCAGTTGTAAATGGCGGTACCCGGCAAGTAACTGCGGCCATCGCCGCAGATCCAGATCAACCTGAGGCATGCTACCAAGACGCATCAACAACATGGTTGGAGGACGGTGACCCCATTGATCAAGGCTCGGGCTTCAATTCCCGTTTTCAAAAGGTCCGCACCGAACTGCACTGGTATGATGGTAATGGATGCGACGACCCTGCGACTGAAGTGCGGTTTGATGCCTGGGTGTGGAACACAGGCAATGCGACCACACCGGAGGCTTGCAGCACAGACCCATCCGATTGCGATGACCTGACCAGTGATTACGATGACGGCTCAGACGCCGCACGGCGGCCTCACGTTTCAGCGTGCATACAAATCGCAGATGTTACCGCTATGGAAGCGCTCCGCTTTGGGTTTACCTCTGGCATGCCTGCGGCTCCCACGGGTGCTGATCGCGGCGGCGAAGTGACCATCCAACGCTTTGGACTCAACTTTGAGCGAACGGACACCATTGTCGGCTCGAAAACGCCAGCCTCAGACACAGCTCAGACACGGGATTTTACAGAAGAAGACATTCGGACGGATCTGGGCGGGGCTGCTACTGGAAATCTAACTCTTGACCAAGCCTTTGCCGCGATCCCAGAAACGACTGAAATAGGGGAAATGGATAACGCGCGTATTTTCATGGAACGCGGAAAATTCCACCTCGACCTCGACGACTTCATCGGCAACCAAGGCGTGAGTGATAACAACCTGATTTCCAACATTGATGTGGGCCAAAACCCCTTTCAGGCAGAAACCACCTTTTATCCTCTGGATGCTCGGGAAAAACTGACAGTCGAATTCGACAATCAATACCGGAGATTCACCGTGAATCTGCGCGACTTTGGGGCCACGGATAACACTGGAACAGATCCATATACAGGCGGATTACTCGAGCAGGTGGTCCTGCGGGCCTACAACACCAATCTGGCGGAAGACGAGCAACTGGTGGCTACAGAAACGTACCGGGCCTGCGACCTCAATGCGGTTCACAATAACAATAATAGCTCCATGGTTATCTCCACAGACTTTGGATTAACCGGCGCTGAATATTTTGACCGCGTTCAGATTATACCTGAACCGATTGACTCAAGCGATATCCAGGGGCTTTCTGGATTTTATGTGGGAGCCTTCAAGGCTTGCGGGGCTGACGTGAACTGTGCCTTTGACCGAACCCTTGTGACAGACAATAGCAATGGTGACACAGAATTCCGTTGTGTTTCATTTACGCCGATTGCCGTCGCAAGTGTTGGCTCAGGCGATACTGGGGAGATAACGGCAGATGCCGTTAATACAGCACTTGGTTTAGATGCGGGTGACCCGACAGATAGTGAAGATACTGATCGCGCTTGGTTAGACTTTAATTCCTACCCAGATAGCGGTGAAACGTTAGACTTAATGATCAGCGGGGTTGGTGAAATTCAATCAACAGATACAGGTAATGATGAAAATTCCGGTTTCGGCATTACGAATACCGTAAACAACAACGTCAACTTTCCTTCGTATGGACGTAATGCTCTTTTAGATATGGAGCAAAACCCGACGGGAACAGAACCCGTAACAGAAACGCTCATTTTTCACTTTGAAGAAAGCTGGAGCCGCTTAAGAATTGGCTTCAGTAGATTTGGTCAACAGTTAGCCAGTAATCAGAATGGCAACGATGGCTTGGATCAAGCACAAGTACAATTGTGTGATGGTGGGCCTGAAGGCACGTGCGAAACATTTGGACCTATTACGGCTGGGTCTGGCCCCACCTGCACCAATACAGATGGCAGCAACTCAATGCGCGGAGATGCTTTTCTAGAGCCCACGAACCCCTCGTTTGACACAGTTATCGTCACCCCTCTTCTCAATACTGAAACAACAGGTAACCGCAGATCAGACTTTTATGTGCGCGTGCTGAAAGCCTGCGATGCGGTCGGGGCCTGTACGGAGTTAACGTATGGTGACAACGATGGCGACGGCAGATGGTGCGACGTCACGCCATAGATTGGCTTGAGGTCAACACGAAGCAAAAACTATCACTGGCGGCGGCTTGCGTTAGCATTACGTTCACGCGATGCTAACTCATACCTTATTCACGAATATGGACCGTACATGAAATATCTTCACACCATGGTCCGGGTGACCGACCTGGATGCCTCGATTGATTTTTACTGCAACAAATTAGGTCTGAAAGAACTAAGCCGTCGGGACCACGAAGGCGGGCGCTTTACGCTGGTGTTTCTGGCCGCGCCGGGCGACGAAGATGCCGCCGTGGAACTGACCTACAATTGGGACCCGGAAGACTATTCCGGCGGGCGCAACTTCGGGCATCTGGCCTATGCGGTGGATAATATCTACGAAACCTGTCAGCGCTTGATGGACAAAGGCGTGACGATTAATCGCCCACCGCGCGATGGACGCATGGCCTTTGTGCGCTCGCCCGATAACATCTCCATAGAGCTGCTGCAAAGCGGTGATGCCCTGCCGCCGCAAGAACCCTGGGCGTCGATGAAAAACACAGGCGAGTGGTAAACACCCTCATCTGACCATAGCGCTGATGAAAATGAATAGGGTCTAGTGAACCTGCTGGTTTGTCGTCGGCAATTGACCCAATTGGGTTAAAAGGTATTCCAGGTCATCGGTTTCAAAATCAGCGTTGAGATCTTCATACTGGGTCAGCACGCGCTCAATCACGCGGCGGCTATAGCGTTCCGCCGCCCCGGTCCGGCCATCGAACTCGGTTTCATCCGTCACCGCAACAGCCGCTTTAATGGCGGGGCGAATAGCTGCCGGTAAGTCGGCCCGAACACACAGGGTCTCTAAGCCTGAGCCACCTGGATCATGAATCAACAAACGACTGTTGGCCAAAGGCACACCCGCAAGCCGCGCCATAGCATGCTCGAAAAACTTAAGATGTCCCATGCAAATCGCCCGCAGCACCAGCGAGGCTGTCAGCCGCTTATTGAGATCTAATTGTCCGACCAGGGCTTCAACTTCATCGTCTGTGGCCCCAACAGCTAGGCCGACCGTGGCGCGCTCACGGCTCTGCAAAATCAGATCAGCCGCCAGGTCAGGTGAAATTTTGTGGCGTGAAACCAGCGCCCCACGCAAATGGTTGGAAACTTTGGTGACCAAACGCTCGGCGACGGTCACCGGGAGCACGGGACGCGCGATCAGTTTTTCCTGGATGGCTTCAACCGTGCCGAAACGATCTACCACCCGGTGGATACAGGGCTCGGTGAGATGCGCCCCTGGATTACCTACGAGCTTTGTAACGGCAGCCTCCCCCCCTTGCTCGACCAAAGCTTCGGCCACGTCTGCATGAATTGTCGCGCGATCCGCAACCGCGGCAAGCTTCGTTGGATTCTGACTGTTAATAATTTCGATCAGGTCTTCCGTGGTCAACACGTCAGACATTTCAATCATCGGCACGGCCACACTGTCGACATCACGGGCCAGGCTCATGGCAATATCGCGGGGCAGCAAGGGCGTCGATTTCAGATTGATGGAGAGCGCTTCACGCACGCGGACTTCGGCGTCTTTCATCATCAGTCTGAAGATCTCTTGCGCCATCTTTAACTCTGATTGTGACATCAGAGACTTCCCGTAAGACGCCGCAATTTTAGCGGCAGCGTCGGCACGCGCCTCTGGCGACGGATTGGCCGCAAGGTCTTGAACGTCGGATAGTGTGAGGTCGGATTCCGTCACACTGAAACTCCTTTTCATATCTGCAAGCAACCGCGCGATCACGGCGATACAGATTTCAATAAAAACCTACTCTGAGAAGGGCTAAATCGGAGCAAGCGGTGGCAGCAAATCGTGCAGGGGTTGTATAAAACCGTAGCGAGTAGCGTCATTCTACATTATTCCGTGTGAGGAACAATGTGCTAGCGAAATTTGGCAGAAACAAAGGCAATCCCAATTCTCACTTCTTGCGTGCAGGCTAAAACTCACGTGCTGATATGTTAAACTTGTTCAATAAACGCCTAGACTTGGCCGCAGGTTCCCCAAAATGTTGTGTGGTGGGTATCTTAATTGACTAGGAATAGCGCCCGCCCGCCGTTACCTTCAACGAAGCCATCCATTTTCTCCCATAGCCGCCACTGAATCTCCTCATGAATCTAAAAGCTCACATCCGGCAAATTCCCGATTTTCCCAAACCGGGGATTAACTTTTTTGATATTTCAACCCTGATCGGCCACCCCAAAGCCTGGAAGCGGGCTATAGACGATCTTGCAGAGGCACTGCGGGGGTACGACGCAGACTATATTGCCGGGATTGATGCGCGTGGGTTCCTGGTGGCGGCCCCACTGGGCATCGCCCTGGACTGTGGCGTTATGATGATACGCAAAAAAGGGAAATTGCCGGGTGAGACAAAATCACACAGCTATGACCTTGAGTACGGCACGGATGCCATTGAAATACAGCATGATGCTGTGAAGCCCGGCGACACAGTCATCATCGTCGATGATCTGCTTGCCACCGGGGGCACTCTGGCTGCTGCGGTTGCCCTGCTTAAGAATTCTGGCGCAGAGGTTGCCGCCGCAGCCTGCTTAATTGAACTCAGCTTCTTACAGGGCCGCGCCAAAATCAATCTGCCCTGTCATACGCTGGTGACGTATGACAGTGAATAATCATCGCAAACTGCTTTAGAGCCCAGGCCCTTCGGAACCAAACGATTGCGCAGCAGCGTCCGGACGATTGCCTTGGCTGTCCAACGCGTACCCTGCTGCACGCACCGTGCGAATGAGATCCTGAGTGCCTTCCTGGTTTAAGGCTTTGCGCAAGCGCCGGATGTGAACATCAACCGTACGCGGCTCAACATAAATGTCTGGGCCCCACACCGAGTTCAACAGTTCTTCACGGGAATATACGGTACCCGGCCGCTCCATCAGGAATTGCAGAAGGCGGAATTCTGTTGGACCCAAGTGAATGTATTGACCACCGCGCGTCACCCGATGTGCATCAAGGTCGATCACGATATCACTATAGGTCAACTCGCCTTTGGTTTGCGACGGCATCGCCCGGCGCAACAAAGCCCGCACACGCGCCAACAGCTCAGGCATAGAGAACGGTTTGGTCATATAATCATCAGCGCCAACATTCAGCCCACGCACTTTGTCGGTTTCTTCACCGCGGGCGGTAAGCATGATGATTGGAACAGATTTGGTGTGTGTACGACGCCGGAACTGGCGGCACACTTCAATGCCTGACATCCGGGGCAACATCCAGTCGAGAATAATCGCATCCGGTGGCGTTTCTTCAGCGACAATCATCGCTTCTTCGCCATCTGTGGCCTCTGAAACGTCGAAACCTTCTTTTTCAAGGTTGTACCGTAGCATCGTAACCAGAGAGGCTTCGTCTTCAACGATAAGGACTCTGGGTTTCATATCTTAGTTCTCCAATGCAGCTGCGAAATCGGGGTCTTGCTGAGTCAGACCGCTGAGGATGGGATCTTGTTTAGGCCGGCCCGCCTGCATAGGCTTACCGGCAACGAGGAACTGTATTGTCTCAGCAATGCTTGTGGCGTGATCGCCTATACGTTCCATATTCTTAATCATGAACAATAAATGCGTGCAGGCTGGCACGGTTTCAGAATCTTCCAGCATTAAGGTGAGGAGTTCCTGGAAGACACTGGTGTGCAGATCGTCAACGGTGCGGTCATTGTTGGCGACCGCTTCCGCCTTCTCGACATTGTGTTCGATATAAGCGTCGAGAACGTCTTGCACGTTTTGTCGCACCAGCTTGCCCATCTCGATGACACCGGCAACGGGACGCACCGGGGGAAACTGATTCACAATCTGAGAGCGCTTGGCCACGTTTGCGGCATAGTCGCCAATACGTTCGATGTTGGATGAGATCTTCAAAGCGCCAACAACGTGGCGCAAATCAGACGCCATTGGCTGACGCAAGGCCAGGACTCTGACCGTAAACGCGTTGATATCGGTTTCCATGTCATCCAGAGCCGTATCGGCGTCGATGATCTTCGCCGCCAATTCAGAATCACGCGACTCAACCGCAATAATACAAGAGGACAATTGCGCCTCGGCGACACCACCCATGATGGCAATACGCTTTGACAGCGTTTGCAGCTCTTCGCTGAACGACTTGACGATATGACGGTCGTCTTTTTGCGCGATCATCTCTTCAAGACCTACCCGAAGCGCCCTGTGATGTAACCCTGAGTCAGCTCGTGATCAGGATTGGTAAAGACCGTTTCCGTGTCTGCACATTCGATCAAATGCCCCAAGTGGAAGAACGCCGTACGTTGTGATACGCGCGCCGCTTGCTGCATAGAGTGAGTCACGATGATGATCGTGTAATTCTCGCGCAGTTCATCAATCAGCTCCTCAATCCTCGCCGTCGCGATTGGATCAAGCGCCGAGCAGGGCTCATCCATCAAAATGACTTCAGGATTGATCGCGATCGCGCGGGCAATGCACAACCGTTGCTGCTGACCACCGGATAAACTGGTACCCGGGGCTTCTAAGCGATCTTTGACTTCTTTCAAAAGACCGGCTTTTTCCAGGCTTGAGTTGACAATTTCTTCAAGCTCATCGGCATGCGAGACCAAGCCGTGAATGCGGGGTCCGTAGGCCACATTCTCATAGATCGACTTTGGAAACGGGTTTGGCTTTTGGAACACCATGCCGATGCGCGCCCGAATCTGAACGGGATCGACGGAGAGATCGTAGATATCTTGATCATCAAGAGTGATCTTGCCATCCATACGGCAGCTTTCGATGGTATCGTTCATGCGGTTAAAACAGCGCAGGAATGTAGATTTACCGCACCCAGACGGACCAATGAACGCCGTGACCTGACGGTCAACAATATCGAGGCTGACGTCGATCAACGCCTGCTTCTCGCCGTAAAACACAGAGACATTGTTAGCGGCCAGCTTAATCTGGGCCGCTGGCATCCGCGGCTGACCCGCCGTCTTTTCAAAGATAACTGCTTCTTGATCCATCTTTACCAACGCTGTTCAAATTTGCTTCTAAGCCAGACGGCCAGCCCGTTCATCACAATCAAGAAGGCGAGCAACACCATGACGGCCGCTGAGGTTCGTTCAACAAAAGCCCGCTCAGGGGCATCCGCCCAGAGGAAAATCTGGACCGGCAGAGCCGTTGCCGGGTCCATGGGGCCTTGCGGGATATCGACGATAAACGCGACCATGCCAATCATCAGCAACGGCGCTGATTCTCCGAGCGCACGGGCCATACCAATGATGGTGCCGGTCATCATGCCCGGCATCGCCAAAGGCAGAACATGATGCACAATGACTTGAAGCTTTGAAGCGCCAAGGCCCAGTGCCGCCTCACGAATAGACGGTGGAACCGACATCAAAGAGGCGCGGCTGGCAATAATCACCGTGGGCAATGTCATGAGCGAAAGCACTAAACCGCCAACCAAAGGCGCTGACCGGGGCAACCCAAAGAAATTGAGAAACATCGCCAAGCCAAGCAATCCAAACACGATGGACGGCACCGCAGCCAGGTTGTTGATGTTGACCTCAATAATATCGGTCAGTTTATTTTTTGGCGCGTACTCTTCAAGATACACAGCAGACGCAACGCCAATGGGAAAGGACAGCAGCAGCGTAATGGCCAGCGCATAAAAAGAACCAACCACAGCGCCCCAGATACCCGCAAGCTCAGGCTCCCGGCTGTCACCCTGCGTGAAGAGCGCCGTATTAAATCTGGTTTCAATGCGGCCCTGGCTGTCCAAGGCATCAAACCAGACGATTTGTTTGTCTGAAACCCGCCGGTCTGCTTCAGGCACATCACGGGATATGTTGCCTTTAGAAAGCTGATCAATATCCGCTGAGACTGGGAAGGACACCGTGATTTCAGATCCGATCAGGCTTGGGTTTGCCATGACGATCTCGCGCACTTCAAACGGCGCACCAGAACTGAACAAGCGATAGAGTTCGCGCTGATCACGCCGTCCAGAAACATCGGGGAAAATATCCCTCAGCGACTGCCGCACCAAAGCCTGGTAGTTGGCCGTGGAGAGCACTTCAGGGTCACGCGTTCCAGCCGGGTCAATGGTTTCCGCATCGAGTTGCACGTCAATGGTGACGAAGGTTTGCACGAATGCAGGCAACGCGCGGCCACCGATGGTGACAAAGAGCAAACCCAACATACCGATCGCTATTGTTACCGCGATCAAACCATACAGCTTGAACAGCCGCTCAGAGCGATAACGTTTCTTCAAACCCGCGTTAACCAATTCTGTGGTGGGGTGACGAGTCGTGCTGGAGTGTGGTTCGTTCATAACACCATCCGTCATTCGTATTGCTCGCGATAACGTCGCACAACTTTAAGAGCAACAATATTAATCACCAGAGTCACGCAGAACAGGACCAAGCCCAAGGCAAATGCTGCCAGCGTTTTGGCACTGTCAAATTCCTGGTCACCGACCAAAAGAGTCACAATTTGAACCGTCACGGTGGTCACCGCTTCAAGCGGATTAATGGTCAGGTTTGCCGCCAGACCTGCGGCCATCACCACGATCATCGTTTCGCCAATGGCGCGGGACACCGCCAACAAAATACCACCGACGATTCCCGGCAATGCGGCAGGGAAGACGACGCGTTTGATGGTTTCTGACTTGGTCGCACCCAACCCCAAAGAGCCTTCCCGCAGGGATTGTGGCACGGCTGTAATCACGTCATCCGCAAGCGACGAGATAAACGGAATGATCATGATTCCCATAACCAAACCGGCGGCGAGCGCGCTTTCCGATGCCACGTCCAGCCCGATAGATTCGCCAAAACCGCGAATAGCCGGTGCCACCGTGATCGCGGCAAAGAAGCCGTACACAACGGTTGGGATGCCCGCGAGAATTTCTAAAAGAGGCTTCAGGACGGCCCGCACCCGCTGGTCAGCGTACTCGGCCATATAGATGGCTGAGAACAAACCAATGGGTGTCGCGACACACATCGCAATGAAGGCAATAAGCAGCGTGCCCGCGAACAGCGGCACAGCGCCAAAAGCGCCAGACGACCCAACCTGATCGGCCCGGAGTGCTGTTTGCGGACTCCATTCCATCCCAAAGAGAAACTCGGTGAACGGAACCTTACCGAAAAAGCGAATGGTCTCGAACAGCAATGAGAGAACAATGCCGATGGTTGTTAGAATCGCAATCAGAGAGCAGATCACCAGTAAAAAGGAAATAATTTGCTCGACACGGTTGCGCGCTCTGAACTGGGGGGCAATCCGATGCTTGGTTATGATTAAAGCAACAATCCCCACACAAAGCGCGGTGACCACCATGGCCATCATGCTGATGCTTTGAAAAGAACTGTAGCGGTTCGCCGCAGCAACGATCTCGGCGTCGTTTCGTGACGCAATGTTACCGGATGCTAAATTTTGGATATCAACAATGAGAAGGCTGCGCTCAGACGTTGTTAGGTTCTCAGCAATTGGTCCCAGGCCGGATAAAACCAACGACAAAATTACAGAATTTTCGACGGAGACCCACACGCAGATGAGCAGTAATGCAGGCAAGCCGCACCATAGGGCAACATAACCACCATAGTAGTTTGGCAGAGAATGCAGTGTGCGAATGTCGCCATTCACCGTACGAAGAGATTTTAGCCGCCCGGAATAAAATCCGTACGATGCAAATAAGAGCACCCCAATAATGACGAACGACAAGCTCATTCTAGTTCCTATTTAACCCAGTCATACGCCTTGCTTGGACTGCACATTTTTTCCAAGACGGTGCCCGGACTTTTGATTTGGACGGCAGCGGCACTCCCAAAAAGAGTGCCGCTACTAAGTCCAATTACATCTTTAAGCCAATTACATCGTCAAATTTGCAAGACTTTCTGCCTGCTGGCGGACCAATTCACGTTGATCATCCGGCAGAGGAATCAAACCTTTATCAAGCAAATACCCGTCCGGGCCAGAGGCCCGGTCGCTTGTGAATTCAGCAAGATAGGCTTCAATACCTGGAATGACCCCGGCATGGGCTTTCTTGACATAGAAATAAAGGGAACGAGAGACCGGATAGTCTCCAGCGGCAATGTTTTCAAATTCAGGCTCCACGCCGGCGACTGTGGCACCTTTCATCTTGTCGGCGTTCTGATCAAGGAAGCTAAACCCAAAGATACCGTAAGCCGCAGGATTGGCTTCCAGCTTCTGGACAATCAGGTTGTCGTTCTCGCCGGCTTCGACAAAACGACCATCTTCACGAATGATGTGACACGCCTTGCCTTCTAAGCCGAGTTCAGCGGCACCTTCAACCGATTCACATCCGGCTTCCATCGCAAGCTCAACAAACGCATCACGCGTTCCAGATGTTGGCGGAGGGCCAAGCACTTCAATTTCCATATCTGGCAGGGAAGCGTCAATTTCGTTCCACTTGGTGTAGGGATTGGCCACAAGCTTGCCGTTCACTGGAACCTCTTTCGCCAGGGCCAAGAACACCTGCTTGAGCGACACATCAAGAGATGGGCCGCTTTTGGCATTGGCAAGAACAATACCATCGAACCCAATCCGCACTTCAGTGATTTCCGTGACACCGTTGCTGGCACAGAGTGCAACTTCTGATGCTTTGATGCGCCGGGAAGAATTGGTCATGTCGGGTGTATTGGTTCCAACGCCCTCACAAAACAATTTCAAACCGCCTCCAGATCCCGTCGACTCAACGATAGGGGTTGGAAAACTGGTCGTGCGGCCAAACTGCTCTGCAACGGCTGTTGAAAATGGAAAGACTGTTGAGGACCCAACAATACGAATTTGATCACGTGCTTCTGCAATCGCTACACCACCCATCTGGACCGCAAGGACCAGTGCGAAAGCTGTTTTGTTCATGTTTGTCTCCAAGACTGAAGAACGTCATACGACTGTTCAAATACACTCGAGGATCGGTGCATTTCGAGCGGACGTTATCCGTTGTCGGCGTCACGATTGTGACACATTTATTAAAGAAATATGACAGCATTTTTCGCATGAAAAACACGCCCGCGATCAGGCCCGAGCAGCAGTGCTAAACCCCTACAATATATAGATATTTATAGAGTTAAGGGGATTTAACCGCGCAAAGCTTTGATATTGCTCGCATAGTCTGGCGTCGCAAAAACAGCACTCCCAGCAACAAGAACAGTCGCTCCTGCTGCAATGCACCTTTTAGACGTCTCAGGGGTGATTCCACCATCGACTTCAATTTCGGTGGGATTTGAGCCAATCATCTCTCTTAAACGACTGATTTTTGCCACTTGGGACTCAATAAAACTCTGGCCACCAAACCCCGGGTTCACGGACATCACCAAGACCAAATCGATCTTGTCTAATACGTAAGCGATGGACTCCGGTGGAGTAGCCGGGTTGAGGGAAACGCCAGCTTTAACACCAAGGCTTTTGATCAATTGAAGCGTACGGTCCAGATGCTTCCCCGCCTCTGCATGCACCGTGATGATGTCTGACCCAGCATCGGCGAATGCTTGAATGTACGGGTCCACAGGATCAATCATGAGATGAACATCAAATGGCTTTTTGGAGTGCGACTTAAGCGCCTTCACCACGGCAGGGCCAATGGTGATATTCGGAACAAAGTGGCCATCCATGACATCGACATGAATGTAGTCTGCACCGGCCTGGTCAATCGCTTTGACTTCTTCACCAAGCTTGGCGAAGTCTGCGGACAATATTGACGGCGCAATCTTAACGGCCATAACGCATGGCTCCCAAGGTTAATTCCAACACCACCTAAAGGCGTTCTTTGACGGCAGCCACAACCGCATCAGCCGTAATGCCAAAGTGTTTGTATAAGTCGCCGGCTGGAGCAGAGGCGCCAAACGTGGACATGCCAATGAATGCGCCATCTGTACCGATGTAACGTTCCCAGCCGAAGCTTATGCCCGCTTCAACAGCAACCCGGGGGGCAGTGCCTAAAACAGACAGGCGATAGGCTTCATCCTGCTCATCAAACAACGCGGTGCACGGCATGGAAACCACAGCAACTGAGATACCATCCGCTTTCAGCACATCACGTGCTTCAAGAGCCAACGAGACCTCAGAGCCGGTGGCAATCAGCGTTGCCTGACGTGGCCCATCGGCTTCCGACAAAACGTAGCCGCCTTTTGCGCAGAGGTTCTCGGACGTGTCTGACAATCGAACCGTTGGCAGGCCCTGGCGGCTCAGCGCGAGCACAGATGGCCGCTTCGTTTGAGATACAGCAATGCCCCAGCACTCGGCTGTTTCGACCAAATCAGCGGGGCGCATCATCAGAACATTCGGCATCGCACGCAGGCTGGCGATATGCTCGACCGGTTGGTGTGTCGGTCCATCTTCGCCAAGACCAATGGAATCATGAGTCATGACATAGATGACTCTTTTCTCCATCAGCGCAGACAAGCGGATCGCTGGCCGGCAATAATCTGTGAAGACTAAGAACGTGCCGCCATAGGGGATAAACCCGCCGTGCAAGGCTATGCCGTTCATGGCCGAGGCCATGGCGTGCTCACGCACACCCCAGTAGATGTATGCTCCAGAGTAATCGTCTGCAGTCACCGGTTTCTGAGCCGCGACTTTAGTATTATTGGATCCTGTTAAATCAGCTGAGCCGCCAACCAGTTCAGGAATAACATGGGTTAAGGCCTTTAGAACTTCCTCTGAAGCTTTGCGGGTTGCCATTTTCGGCGCATCTTTGACAGCCACGGCTTTGACGTCAGCAATCGCCGACTCCCAACCGGCGGGCAGTTCACCCGAAACGGTGCGCTCAAACTCACTTTTTCTGTCTGCGGGCAGCGCATTTAATGCCTTTTTCCAACTGGCATGCGCCGATTCACCACGGCGTCCAGCTTCACGCCACGCTGATAAGATTTCTTGAGGCACCTCAAACGGTGCCGCAGTCCATCCAAGCGCTTCCCGGGCACCGGCAATCTCTTCATCACCTAAGGGAGAACCGTGAGTTTTTGATGTTCCTGCCAGAGTTGGTGCGCCAAACCCAATGGTGGTGCGACAGGCAATGAGTGAGGGTTGATCGGTTTGCCGGGCCTGTTCAATCGCAGCCGAAACCGCTTCCGGGTCATGCCCATCAACGCTTGAGGTATCCCACCCGGAAGCCGCAAAGCGCGCACATTGATCATCTGAGACCGTTAAATCTGTCGGCCCATCAATGCTGATTTTGTTATCGTCAAACAAAACGATCAGCTTGCCGAGCTTAAGATGACCCGCCAAAGAAATCGCCTCGTGACTGATGCCTTCCATCAGACAGCCGTCACCGGCAATCACATAGGTGTAATGATCCACAACACTGGACCCGAAACGGCCCTCAAGCATGCGTTCAGCCAGAGCCATGCCCACGGCATTGGCCAGACCTTGTCCCAACGGACCCGTCGTGGTCTCAGCCGCAGACGCATGACCATACTCAGGATGACCAGCCGTAATACTGCCCAATTGGCGGAAATTTTTGATCTGCTCGATGGTCATGTCTTTCGAGCCTGTGAGGTACATCAGGCTGTACAGCAGCATCGACCCGTGGCCAGCAGACAGGATAAATCTGTCACGATCCGGCCAGCGTGGATCAGCGGCATCAAACTTCAAGAACTCGGTAAACAGCACGGTCGCCACATCGGCCATGCCCATAGGCATCCCTGGATGGCCGGAATTGGCCGCCTGGACGGCATCAGCAGATAAGAACCGGATGGCATTTGCCATTTCCGTTTGGGTAACTGCGGTGTCTGAAAGGGTCATATGATACCTGGATCGCAACTGGCTGTGAATGGGCGGGTACATGGTCTGGTCGTGTTAAGGGTTTTGGCTGACCAGGCCAGGGATTGCAAGGCCAGGATTTTTGTTACGGGTGTGCAAATTGAGGCTGCTGGTGATCACGCCTCCTCGCGCTCCGGAACCCCCTCAATTTCAAGGCCTTCACGGTAAAACTGGTAATTCGCCTTGCCTTGGGATTTGGCGTGAAACATGGCGACGTCCGCCTTATGGAGCAGTTCTTTATCGTCGGCGGCCTGATCAGGGTACATCGAGATCCCAATAGAGGCAGAGATTCGCCCGATCTGGCCATCAAGATCAAAGGGATCTGTCAAAGATTTGAGGATGCGTTCTGCCACCACCACAGTGCTCTCAATGCTATCAATTAGTGGCATAATGACCGTGAACTCATCTCCACCGAGGCGGGCAACCGTATCAGACTCACGCACACAGAAATTCAACCGATCGGCGGTTTGTTTCAACAGCAAGTCACCCGCATCATGACCGAGCGAGTCATTGACCGCCTTAAAACCATCCAAATCAATAAACATCAAACCAATATTGGTTTTGGTCCGGCGGCTTTCGATCACCATCCGTGACAGACGATCCATAAACAGCGCCCGGTTTGGGATTCCGGTTAACTGGTCGTAGTTGGCCTGATAACGAATCTGCTCTTCATCGAGTTTACGTTTGGTGATGTCGTTAATGACCGCAGCATAGTTTTGGACTTCGCCATCGGGTCCCCTTACGAGTGATAATGCCTGCCGGGCAGCATAGCGATCGCCGTTTTTATTTTTGCACCATTGCTCCCACTCAACCTGACCCGACTTATGCAAATCAGCCATCGTTTCGCGATAAATTTTATCGTCAACAAACAAAAAGGACCGTATCGGCTGCCCTACAACTTCGCTCGGCTTGAAGCCTGAAATCTCGGTAAAGGCGCGGTTTATTTTGGTGATCCTTTCCCGCGAATCAGCAACCAATACACCTTCACTGGTATAATCAAACACGGTTGCTGCCAGCCGGAGTTGAGCCTCCACCGCCTTCCACTCCGACACGTCGCGAAGGGTCATCACATACCCCGTGGTCTTCCCTTTTTCACGCATCGGAGCGATCACGTATTCAGCCTCAAAGGCACGTCCATCGCCGCGTGCCAACCTTACATCTTGGGCAACATAATAGTTTGCCGAACTAAGCGTGGCAGAGAGGCCGAGAGACTCTCCTGCCCGGTCAGAACCGGTGCCGTATGTTAAAGCACCGTCAATGGTGCTGGCGCACAAGGCGCTGCGGTCACGATCCAAAACCTCAGCGGCAGCCGTATTGGCCATGGTAATGCGGCCCTCTAGGTCAATCGCAATGATTCCCTCATTCGCAGCATTCAGAATTTTTTGGGTCTGTTGCGCCATACGACGCCAGTGCTCTTCGTTTTCGCGCAGAGACTCAATTTCCGAATGATCAGAGACTTTCTGGTGTTCAGTCATCATGTGTTTCAGCGGCACCTCAAAAAATATGCGATGCCGCGCGCAATTCCCCCTACCACATCCCTGGCCACGTCCCTGGCGCATTTTATTTTTTTATTGCGCTTGTTGAGTGTAACCATGCGCGGTGAAAAAGCCTAGAGGGCGCGTGGCAGCTTATTTTTAGGGAGGAAGATGGCCGTTAAATTGAGGCCGTTGACCTTGTGACTTGGTCAGTATATATTAGTTTCGAATAAAAACTAATTGTCGCCGCTTATTTTCAAAGGCTTATGCCATGATTAGGCCAATTCCTTACTTCGCAACTCACCCTGCCGGGATTGTTAGTCATAATCCGTGGTTAGCGATTAATTTTGCATCTGACGGCGGGATGCGCATTGCAGTGAAACAGAAGAAACGAGCGCAGCTCAAATCAGAGCAACCAAAAAGGTCGGCCAAAGTCTTAAACCTGCTGCCGAGTTCAGGTCCATTTTTTGTATATGCGAAAGCCGAGCAATACACTCAAGATCAGGGCATAGATCAGCGGCTCTGTGAAGTCGGCCTTGATCATCATGTAAAAGTGGATCACGCCTAGGATGGCCGCTGGGTAAACCAGCACATGCATCCTACGCCACGTTCGCCCACCGAGACGCTTTATCATTTTATCCGTCGATGTAATCGCGAGCGGGGTTAACAGAAGCACAGCTGCCAAACCTAGCGTGATGTAAATGCGCTTTACGATATCTTGCCAGATTCCAGACCAGTAAAAGAACTGATCCAAACCGATATAGCTGAAAAGATGCAAGAGCACATAAAAGTAAGCGAACAACCCGAGCATACGCCGCACTCTTCCGACTACGTTCCACCCCGTCACCACACGTATCGGTGTTACGGCCAAAGTAATAAGCAGAAATCTTAGAGCCCAATCGCCAAGCTCTCTGGTAATAGCCTCAATTGGGTTGGCGCCAAGACCACCAGTAGCGGCGCTAAAGACGATCCAAATCAGCGGCAAAAGACAGGTACAGAAAACAATTGGCTTGAGCCATCGATCTGGTGACTTGCGCGCGTGCCGCTGAGGGGGTGTTGTGATTTCTGCCGTATCAGTCATAACTCTAGCCGTGTAGTCTACCTCTCCACACAAGGGAAGCATCTGGCTTCACACATCCGCGTGAAGCACGGAACCGTGAGGGGGAAACGGTATGGTCATCGATAAGAGCTGCAACAAATTCGGCCCAGTTTGGTTGGCCCCGGGTGTGACCAAGGGAAACACTCTGACCCTGATGTACGCGGCTTTTTTTACGATTGGCCTCCTCACTTTTATTGGCATTGGGACGCCTTATGTCCTGACTGAAATTTTACGCGTTCCCACAGATGAGCAGGGCGTGGTCAGCGGCAATCTGGTCTTTTGGACGGAGATCATCACGCTCCTTCTGTTTGGGCCTGTCGGAATTGCCGCAGACCGCATTGGACGCAAATCTGTTTACCTGTTCGGGTTCTTGACCATGGGCTTGGGATACGCCCTGTATCCTATCGCTGATAGCATCTTCGAACTCACGCTTTACCGCATTATTTACGCGATTGGCGTCGCCACTTCGACCGGGATGCTTGCCACCATTGTGACAGACTACCCGCAAGAAGCCTCGCGTGGAAAACTCGTTGGCATTGTCGGCGCCATGAACGGGTTAGGTGTTGTTTTCATTAACCGCGTCTTTGGCTCTCTTCCAGAACGGTTTGTCGAGAATGGTATGACGGGGCCCGAAGCTGGTGAAATGGTTCATTGGCTGATAGCCGGGCTGTGCGTGCTATCTACAATCGTGCTGTGGTTTGGGTTGAAAGACGGAACACCCGCGAACGAAGATGAAAAGCCGCCGATTAAAGACCTCGCCGTCAGCGCCGTAAAACAAGGGTGGAGAAATCCTCGTATTGCCTTGTCTTACGGCGCGGCCTTCATCGCCCGCGGCGATCTCGTCATTCTCGGCACATTTTTGACGCTGTGGGGAACCGTTGCTGGCGTTGACCAAGGGCTCCCAACGGGGGAAGCAACCCGTAAAGCGACCACCGCTTTTATCATCGCGCAATCCGCAGCTTTGATCTGGACGATCTTAATTGTATTTTTCATTGACCGTTTCAGCCGCACTGGGTTTCTTGCGTTTTGCATGGCGCTTGCAGCGCTGGGGTATCTCGGCATGGGTTTTGTTGATGACCCCACTGCTGCTGACGCCCGCCCGCTGTTGGTCTTGTTGGGTATTGGACAAATCTCAGCCTTCTTTGGGTCTCAGGCCTTGGTTGGCCAAGAAGCACCCTTGGCAGAGCGGGGCGCAGTGATCGGCGGGTTCAACATCTCAGGTGCCATCGGCATCCTGTTCTGTTCGTTTGTTGGCGGCTGGCTATTTGACTCCATTGCCCCCAATGCGGTTTTCATCATGGTTGGCGGCATTAACAGCCTTGTCTTCCTCTGCGCCGTTTTGGTGCGCTGGAAAGCGCCTGGACGGATGCCAGGCGAAACGAAGCCTGATGATACCAGCAGGGACACCCCGGCCCCCACCATTTAATCTTTCTGAATCATACGAAAGACATTGGATCTTATGAAAGACAATGGTTTTCAGCGCATTCCCGCCACATTTCAACAATAAAAAACTGGCGATAAAGTTTGCCATGGATTGACTTAACCGCCCCAAGACGTGTCTACATTGGCCTTCAAAATATTGAGGTTTCCCTGGGGGCATCCGCCTCCTTAATACCTGTGTGTGTAGAGTGACGGTTCCCATGAGTTTTACAAAGTCCTACCAGACCACCTTGGCAGCCAAACTGCTTGCTTCAAGTATGGCCCTCTCCGTTGGAATAACGGGCTATGCCTTAGCCGGCGATTTAACAGTTACAGATGCGCGCACAACACCAGCAAATACGGCGACGGGAGACGGCTCTGGCCCAGGCAATATCGTGATTGAGGGTGGCGGCTCGATCGCTCTGACGACGGGCATTCCTGTCACACTGAACAGCAACAACTCCATCACCAACGATGGTCAGATCTCTTTAGAAGCGGAGTCCAACGCGGTTGGCATATTGGTCGATGGCTCGGTCGGCACCCTGACTGGAAACATTACAAATAACGGTGTGATCTCAATTCCGGGACCGGCAGATGACAGCAACCTGATTGATACACCTGTCAACAATAAGGGCATCCTCATCAGCGGCCCTGGAACATTTAATGGTTCATTGGTTAACAATTCCACTGGTGTGCTGGAAGTTGGCGGTGACGGGACGATTGGCATCTTGCTCAACACCAGAATGAACGGCTCCTTTGTCAACAACGGTCGCATTACCACCATCGGACGCAGTTCTATTTCTCTCAGCTTCAATGGCGATGTGAATGGCGATCTTTCAAACAATGGGGTGCTGACGTCTTCCAGCGAAGACGGCATCGCGCTGTATGTTGGCGGAGAAGTGTCGGGTAAGATCACCAATGCGGGCAGCATTAATGCGGGCCGATCATCCTTTAGAGACGTCGATTTCAATATCATTCCAGAATCTGCCGGCGAGGCCGGGATGTGGATTGCCAACTCTGTCGGCGGTGGAATCGAGATTCTCGGCAACAGTGTGACGGACGCCCAGGAAGCCGATTTAGATGCGGACGATCCGGCACTCGACATCGCAGATGCTGAGATTTCAGTGCTTGGCGATGGTCAGGCCATCCGGGTCAGGCCCGGCGGTCCCAAAGGAACATTCAACAGTATAAATATTGGCGCTGTGGGCAGCGGTGATGACGCTTTTGGCATCATCAACCGCGGTGTTCTCTCGGTCGGTGGAACCGTGGAAGGCGTTCCAGCCGAAGGCATCACGATTGGCGGTCTGGTTTCTGGTGGAACAATTTACACGGCCACGGTGACGGGCGGATTGCGTAATGATGGCGGTGACATTCGGGCCGGCACAACGGACGCAACCTCAACCGCAATTCGGATTGCCAACTACGGAACCGTGCCGAGCATTGTGAACAGTGGTTCAATTCTCGCCGTGACCAACGATTCAGACGAGGACATCAACGAAGGTACGATCAGCGACCTTGGTGGTGACGCCTACGCCATTATTGTTGAAGAACAGGGCGTGCTGACCAGCGTCACCAACACAGGTGTTATTCAAGCCAACGCCGCCGGGTCTGGCTCAAGTGCTTTTGCGATCGTCGACCGGGGCGGCAACCTCGCCAATTTTTCAAACACTGGCGACGTCCTTGCCACTATCCGAGATGGATCGACAGGCACAATCATGGCGCTTGATGCGCGTAACACGGCTGCGGATTTCACCTTCTTTAACTCAGGCACGATGACAGGCGATATTTACCTCGGCAACGGCGCGGGCAACGATACCTTCACCGCAACCGGCGGCTCAATCGGCGCGTCTGTGATCTCCATGGGCGGCGGCACGGATGTCATCTCCCTCTCAGACTCAATTGTGTCGGGAACGTTTCGCTTCACCACTGGCGCGAAAACAGCCTCCATCGTCAACTCTACATACACAGGCGGCTTTGTTGGAACCGGGTCTACGGTCGACCTAACCGTTTCAAATACGGACTGGACCATTCCAGCAGACGCGGGCGCATCTTTATCCAGCTTGGATATCCAAGGCGGCACGACGCTACGCATTGAAGTGGATGGTGTGAACGAAAGAGCGGGCACGATCAGCACAACCGGAACGGCCACCTTGTCAGCCGATACACAAATTGTTCCGATTTTGCGCAACTTCATCACAGATCAACAAACATTTACGCTTGTTGAGGCTGGACAACTGAACACGACATTGATCCCAGCGGACGCAGTGCCTGCAGAAACGTCATACATGCATAACATTCGTGTCGTGACAGAGACAGCAACACCGAATGCAATTTTACTGGAAGTGACACGCCGCACGGCGGAAGACCTTGCGTTGCCAACCAACCTGGGCATCTTGTATGAATCTTCCGGTGCCGCACTCAGCGCAGACACAGAATTTTTTACTACCCTCGCGGCGCTAACCACACAAACTGACTTTGAGTCCGCACTCGGTCAAATTCTTCCAGACACGACAAATGCCATCGTTCAATCAGCGCTTGATCAACAGAATATGGCGCTGGGGTCTATTAACCGAAGACTAGACCGTGTTCCCGCACTTGGTTTCTACCGCGACCGTCCAACGGTTTGGATTCAGCCCATGGGGCACTACGCCAAACGCAAAGCGGATGGCGAACAGCTTGGGTACACCAAGTGGTCGGGCGGCATTGCGATTGGCACGGATCGTTATGTGGGCAACAGCACGCGCGCAGGTTTAGCCTACACGCAACTCTGGAGCTTCCCAGATCTCTTAGAGTCACCTAACAAACCCACAGAATTCAGCAGCTCCCAACTCAACGGCTACTTCCGCACCGGCACACCCATCCGTCATATCCAAGGTGGTGTTACTTTTGCCTATGACTCGTTTAACACCGAGCGCAATGTGGAGTTTGCTGGCATTGACCGAACTCTCCTAGGCGACGGCAATGGCTACGAACTCGGTACAGCCTGGCAATTGGCACTTGGTGTCCGTCGCGGCACGCTGAGTTTCGTTCCCACGGCGCGGGTGCAGTACCTCTACATTAACCAAGGCTCCTATATTGAAGAAGGTGGCGGCAACGGCTTGAACCTCAGCGTACCGTCGAACACGGTCGACTCCTTGCGGGGCAGCCTCGGTTTAGCGGCACGAAAAGCGTTCTTGCAGGAAGACAACACAACCTTAGAGTTTGAAGTCCGCAGCACCTTCACGCGGGAATTCATGACTGGCACGCAGGATTTAGAGTATGCTTTCGCAGCCGGCGGTCCAACCTTCACACTAGAAGGTGCCAAGCACCTGCAGAACGTGTTCTCGCTTGGCCTCGGCGTTTTCTACAAGAATGAACACGCCACAGTCGCCTTTGATTATGATGGCGAAAAAGCCAGTGGGTACACCGCCCACACTGGCGCTGTGACGGTCCGGTTTAGGTTCTAATAGGTGCCCTAGTTCAGATCGCGGGCAATCCGGAAACCAAAGATGTAATAAGCCAAATCGTCTGGATCACGCCCGCGGAACGTAGGGCGATGCCGCGATATGCGACTACGCCAACTGCCGCTGCGCACGGCACGCTTCTCGCACGTTCCCATAGACTGATACGCCGATCCGTCCAAGGGTCCGTCTGTGTAAAGCATCAACGAGCAGTCTTCGACCCACTCCCACACATTGCCGATGGTATCGTAAAGACCGAAAGCGTTGGGCTTGTATTGCCCAACTTCAGCCACCAGCATGGCACCATCATCACAGTTTGCAGCCTGGGCGGCCGCGTTTGAATTGGATGTAGAGCGCGGTTCAGTTAACCCGGACTTATCGAAGACGTTGCCGTACTCACAAATCTGATCGGGATCATCACCCCACGGCCACACCGTGCGTGCGCCGGCTTTAGCCACGTACTCCCACTCGGCCTCAGTGAGCAAACGGTAGGGTTGCCCCGTGCGCCCCGCCAGCCATTGGGTGTAAGCCTTGGCATCATTCCAATCCACACAAACCACTGGATCAGTGTCGCGGGGCTCAACACCCAGACGAGGTTCTTGCCAGGTGACGCCATCAACCGGATCACGTCCCCCCCAGGTCACGCAGGAGTTAGTTGGAATATAGCCTGTGGCATTGATGAAAGAGTCAAACTGCGCTTTGGTCACTTCATAACGGCCAGCGGCAAATGGCTTTGAGATTGTGATGGTGCGAACCGGCCCTTCTGGGCGCAGTTCATCGTCCCGCATGGGTTCCATATGGTCGGATCCCATTGTGAACGTGCCGGGGGGAATCACAACAACTTCTGGACAGTCGGCGCAGTCTGACAAGACCGCGCCTGGAGACAACTCTATGATTTGAGCCGAAGTTGGAGCGACCGGCATAAAGCCGAAGAAAATGCCAAGTGCACCCGTTAAAACTGCCGCATTACGCATTGAGATAACTCCCTTACTTTTTCGCCGGACAGAATACAAACTTAGCACGTTGATTTTCCAGATTGATTTTCCAGATTGATTTTCCATGTTGGCTTTCAAAATGTTTGATTAACAGCAATTATGCCACCGAGTGTCGCCGCCCGCCAGTCGGACAGTCTTGGAGAGAGGGCCGCAGGTCAGTCAATTTGCGCGGTAGGTTTTTATATCTTCAAGACTAGCCATAAGGGACTTCTCGTATGACCTTGCCCTCTTCCGCCGCTCTGCCACCGCTTCTGTCTGAAACCCTTGCTGCCACAGAGGCATCCAGCCGCCGCGATATGCTGAAAGCTGCGGGCTTAGGCGCTGCTGGACTGGCCGCACCATCAATTATGCCGAGAAGCGCAAACGCAGCTGTGCCGACAGATTTTGACAGCATGGACCCGGAAACCAATTTACGGTCGTTGCTAAAAATTCAGGGCGACCTCTCCGGTGAAGACGTGATCAGCGGTTTTGGAGGCAAAGCCTGGATGTGGGTGCCTGGAGAAGCAAATTATCTGGCCTTTCAAACCTATGGTGTGGGCGCGACGCGCCTGGATTATCAAGGCGATGGCGTCTGGCATTTCTATCATCGAGAAATTCTGTACTACATGGACCCCAAAACGGGAGAAATTCTCGATACATGGACGAATCCAGCGACAGGGCGAACCGTTGAAGTGCTGCATATTCTGAATGATCCCGTGAACCGTATTTCGCGGGTGTCAGGTGGTTTCCGGTCTCCGCCTTTTGATCACGAGATTGTCGGCGATCGCATTGTCTTTCAAATCGACGTGTTCCGCACCCAAGAGAACCCGCTGACACGCAAAGACTATCCCCTGCATTCGCAACAGGACGTCTACCAATCCTGCGAGTTATGGGCCATCTCCAGCAGCCTCAGCGAAGTGGCGAACCCGGACGTGGCCTCGGCCTCAAACCACACAGCCTGGGCACGCTGTGGCATGTGGCTGCCATTCATGGAAATGGGCAATCGTGCCGGCCACATGGTTTATCATTCGCAGTCGTTTAAGTTCATGAATGGTGTTGAGGGGTTACCAAAATATATTCGGGATTACACAGCCAAGAATTACCCGAAATATCTTGAAGCCCCGAAAGAATGGAAAGGTCTGAGCGAAAACGAGAACACGTGGTCTTACGCCAAGAAAATCATCGACGAAAAACGCGCCGCCGGACGCGGCGGACCGGGCGGCAAGGGCTCAGTGTTTGGCGTACCCGACAGCTAAAGATAACGCGGTAGCAATCAGACGTTAAAGACCGGGATAAAACTATTCGGCAAACTGCGCGGGCATTGCGGCCGGGACGGCTTCAAAACCTTTGCGCACCCCAAGTGTACCGCTGGTCATACCGAACGCCAGGGGGCGATGGTCTGCGTCGACCCAAAGATTAAACGCAAAGCTGGTCACGGCCCCTGTCTTGGCATCTGTCAGTGTTTCGACAAAAATGAAATGTGAAACGTCAACATCACCGACGGTCTGACGGTCGAGCAGGCGAATCTTCGCAACTCCTTCGAGTAACACTTGATCGGCAACCAGCCCCTGCCCAATCCATCGAAACGCCTGATCTCCACCCACGGACACATCGTACCGGCGGGTCATCGTGAACATCGGCAGAGCACTTGGGGCCATATCAATCAGACAGTCTGGATCGCACGGCGCGGGAATTGTGCGCTCTACGGCACCGGCACGCACCGTGATCGCCGCTGTTGGAGGCGTTGCCACAATATTGATACTGGCGGGGACCCCATTATAACTGGCTTTTCCGTCGGCGCCGATCGCATGTTCAGTAGCATCATAGGACCATCGTCCCTCAACACGATAGCTGCCGTCAGCTCCCGTAATGATGCTGGTGATGGTCCGGCCACCCTCGGCATGACGCACCACCTCGAAGGCTTCGGAACGCGCGAAGCGACCAGACTCAACGGCAATGACGCCTGAGTCTTCAATGCGATCACCTTCATTAAAAGTGAAAAAGCTTGATCGTTCAACGGAAGGCTCTTGGGCAATGCCACTAACAGCAGAAAATCCACTGACAATGCTGATTATTGCGCTGGTTATTGCGAGTGTCTTTAAATTGACCATGCGATTAATCCCGAAAAATGGACTATGGCCAATCACTATACAGCAAATATGTAGTGAACAAATCGCCTCAGAGTTGAACGTTCATTTTTTAAGACTGCGGCAACAGTCATAACCTCAGTAGTTCTTTCTCAAATCTAATCCGGCATAGAGATCACCAATCTCTTCTTCGTAGCCGTTAAACATGAGTGTTTCCCGGCGCAGAAAATCGCCAATGCGGCGTTCGCGGGCTTGCGACCAGCGGGGATGGTCAACGTTCGGATTGACGTTGGCATAGAAGCCATACTCGTTGGCAGCCATGACGTTCCATGTGTTCTCAGGCTGTTCATCGGTAAAGGAGAGTCTGACAATCGATTTAATAGATTTAAAGCCATACTTCCACGGCACCACCAGTCGGATTGGCGCACCACTTTGGTTTGGCAGGACTTCGCCATACAGGCCGACAGCCAATAGGGAAAGCGGGTGCGTTGCCTCATCGAGTCGGAGACCTTCCACATAAGGCCATGGCAAAATACGGCGAGACCTCTGCCCCACCATCTCTTCCGGTCGTACAACCGTCTCAAAGCGTACGTACTTGGCAGCGCTCTTGGGCTCGAAACGCTTGACCACATCCGCCAGGGAAATACCGACCCACGGCACAACCATCGACCACGCTTCAACACAACGCAGGCGATAAATGCGCTCTTCCAGATCGTGGGACTTCAGAAAATCTTCTAACCCGATCGTCCCGGGATTTGCGCACAATCCGTCAACGGTAATTTCCCAAGGCCGGGGGGTGAACGGGCCTGAGTTTTCAACCGGATCACTCTTGCCCGTGCCGAACTCATAAAAATTATTGTAGGTCGTGACATCATCGTAAGGAGTCAACGAATCGTCTTCGCCGACCTTCCCATACCCATCAACAAGAGGGGATAGGGCCTCATTGACCCCAGGACGCTCGACGGCTGCCGAAGCCGGAGACAGATTGAAGCCGAGCGCGGCAGACCCAGCGGCCAGACCGGTTGCAGCCATAAAAGACCGGCGATTCAAATAATCTTGCTTTGATGTGATCTCGCTCGGTTTTGGGTCAGATTTCTTGGCCATTCGAATCAGCATGGGACCTCCTTAGTCATTTTCAGCGGCCCGGCAGCGGGCATCTTAATTTATCTACGAATCGGTGCTCTGAACCGATCACTCATCAGACTATGGCACACAACGCCTAGGATTCTGCCTCACATCCCAGTGACATTGCCGCTCTGTCACATTCTTTTTCTCATTTGCGGCAAACATTTTCGCGATTTACGCCAGACCTACCGCGGTTTTGCCTTGATTGATTCACCCCGTGGTAACCATTTGAAGCTAGCTTGATGCTCAACACGAGGCCGCTCCCATCAGGCGGTATAAATCAATTTCCGCCGTCAGAAGCGGATGAGTTTGAGGACAGATATGGTTCTGCCGCGGTCACAGGTCGATAACGCCCTGCGTGTTTTGCTTTTTGAAGATAATGCAATGGATGCCAGCCTGATTAAACGGTTCCTTGAGGCCAGCGGTATCCGGCGAGACAACATCGTGACCACGGATGAGATTCCGAACGCGATGGATGCCCTCACCAATCAATCCGTGGATATTTGTCTCACCGACTACTACTTAACACCCAATACCGGCTTTGATCTGATGGACGAAGCCCGTCGGCGTGACATCGACATTCCCTTTATTATGCTAACCGGCATGCAGGACCCCGCCGTTGATGAAGGCGCGCTCTCGCGCGGGGCTTATGATTTCATGGTTAAAGGCGATATGACCGTTGAAGGGTTGGAACGATCTATCCGCTATACACTCGCGCGCCATAAACGGCAGTCAGAGTTGGCCAAAGCGGCTTTCCACGATCCGCTGTCAAACTTATCAAACCGCAAAGCCATTTTAGATGCGATCAACAAAACAATCTCAACCGCTCCTAGCGCGGGGCCTTCGATGGGGGCTCTGGTTTACGTCAACTTAAACGGTCTGAAATTCATCAATGAAGCGTACGGACTTAAAGTTGGTGATGCTATTCTGCGTGAGACAGGCCGGCGCTTAAAAGCCATGAAGTGGCCAAGTGAAACAATGGCCCGCTTAGGCAGTGACGAGTTCGGCTGCCTCATTGATCAGGTCTCTGACACTGCCAATGCCATGATGGTTGCACGACGCATTGCCACGGCTTTCGCACAACCTGTGCGGACATTTGATGGAGAACATGAAATGAGTGCCGCTATCGGCGTTACAGCCTTTAGTCGCGGCGGCGAGCATGTATCTGGCACTGACGTTTTACAGAGAGCTGCCGACGCCATGACAGAAGCCAAACGCACCTGTCGCATGACTCGGGCGACAGAGATAAGCATAGCAAAAACCCATTAGAAAAAATGTGCCGTTGTGTTAGGTGGCTCTATTTTCCGGGTGTGATAAGCTAAGCTCTGGAGCATATGAGTTATGATCTTTGAATCTCACTTCGGCCAAGAAAAAGAAGCCGCATACCAAACGGATCGGGCGGAAAACCAGACCGTATTGCAGCGATGGTTCGTTCTCGTCGGCGGGGGACTCTATTGTCTTGGCACCATGTGGGTTGCGTACAGTTCAGGCCAAGCGGGCGGCGTGCTTGGCAATTCCTCGTTGATGCTTCTCGCCTTCACTCTGATTCTCTTTGCCACCAGTTTCATACGCTTTGTTCAAGACCGGGCTGAACTGTTGCCGATCCTTTTTGCGTTGGCTTTTGCAACTCACATTGCTTTTGGCACGGCAAGTCTTCCTGACAGTGGCGACACGCGCTTTGCTCTGCTCATGGGGCTGTTATGTATTTATCTGACCGCCCTTTCACCAACGCTGCTAATATCTCTGGCGGCTGTGGCGTCAGCACTTGTGGTTGCCGTGCTGGCGACGTTGTTTCTGTTCCCCCTTCAGGACGTGGCCATCAGCATGGTCTCGGCGTTCGGATACTTAGCGCCAGCACTTGCCATTGCGGTTGTGGTTGCCTTTGTGGCTGACCGGACGGCGCGTGAAGCTTTTTCATACAAATGGGAACTGAGCCGCCGCGCAACCACTGATGAACTATCAGGCGTCGCCAACAAAACACACATCCGGGTGTTGGCCAACAATGAGTTCACCCGTGCGAGACGTTACAACGAGCCCTTTTCGTGCATCATGTTCGAGATTGATGGTCTTGCTGCAATCCGCGACACCTGGGGAGACCACGCCGCTGATACGGTGGCGCGCGTGTTTGCGGGCTACTGCGTGTTGGTTATGCGCCATTGCGATAGTTTTGGCCGGTTATCCGAACGCCGCTTTGTCGCCTTGCTCCCGGAAACGCCAGGCCCAGGGGCCCTAACACTCGCCCACCGGATGGTGGATGATTTGAAAAGCTTGGAAGTAAACGTCTACGGTGAGGTCGTTCACTTTACGGTTTCGGCGGGTGTAACCGAAGCAAGTCGCTCGGACCACACTGGGAATGATCTGCTCAAAAGAGTTGAACAAGGATTGGAAGACGCGATTGAACAGGGTCGCGAGAAAGCTGTCTTCGCTGCCTCGCCTCAGCGTGCTTTTGACGAAGACACAAAGCGCGAGAACACCGCACCTTCAGCAGAACTGGCCTAGAAGTCGCGCCAAAACCGCGGTGTGATCATCACAAAAAGAGTAAATAGCTCCAAGCGCCCCAAAAGCATCCCGGCGGAAAGTAGCCACTTCTCTGGATCACCAAGACTACTAAAATTACCAGCTGGACCAACAATAGGCCCTAAGCCCGGACCAACATTTGTGAGGGCTGTGGCCGCCGCTGAAACACTGGTCTGGAACTCCAAACCACAGGCGGCCAGAGCCACAGACAGCCCAAACCAACTGATCAGATACAGAGCAAGAAAAGCTGTAACCGAGAGCACAATATCAGAAGACACATCATGACCATCATAGGTCACGGGAAACACTCCATGGGGGTGAATCAACCGATTTACCTGTGACTTCAGAAAAGACCACATCAATTGGTAGCGAAACATTTTTACAGACCCGGATGTCGACCCCGAGCAACCACCGGCAAACGTAATAATGAGAAACACAACGGATGCACTTCCCCATAACGTATAATCCGCATTTACAAATCCCGTCGTTGTGACGATTGAAATCGTATTAAATGCAGATTGAGAGAGCGCCTCCGGGAAGGAAAGCGGCATCGTGCGCCACGCCCAAATAGCCATAAGAACGATCACAAACAGGCAAAACCCAAGAAAAAACTGAACCTGTGAATTCTTAAATAACAGCATCGGATCTCTGCCGATTGCCTTGAGATACAAGCTAAAGGGCAATGCTCCACAGATCATGAAAAATACAGCAATCCAGGGCAGCCAAGTTGACTGAAAGTGCCCAAATGAATCGTCATGGGTCGAGAAGCCGCCCGTCGCAATCGTGGTCATGGCATGATTTATGGCGTCGAAACTGGTCATCCCTGCGAAGCCATACGCCATCGCACAAATGAGAGTCAGAATAATGTAAACTGCAAAGATACCTGTCGCGACTTGCCTGGCCCGTGGCAGAACTTTATCGGATGTGTCTGAACTCTCGGTTTTCATGAGTTGCATACCACCGACCCGCAGCAGCGGCAGAATTGCAACGCCCATCACAATGATTCCAATGCCGCCGATCCATTGCTGCATAGACCGCCACAACAGCAGCCCGGGTGGCAGGGTGTCTAGTTCGGTGAGCACCGTAGAGCCTGTGGTAGTGATGCCCGATACGCTCTCGAAGATGGCATCCGTGATGCTTAAATCTTCAACGCTGAAGAGAAATGGGGCCGCCCCAAAAACAGGCAAGACCACCCAAGCCAAAGCCGTAAGCAAATAGCCTTCCCTGATGGTAATCCGTTCCGCATGGCTAGCATTGGCGAGAACCAGAGACATTCCAAGGAATAATGTGAGGACCGAAGAAACCGCAAAAACCATCCAGTCCGGATTTCCAGCCACCAGATCGGCCAGCAAAGGAACAACCTGAGCACAGGCAAGGATTGTCAGCAGAATGCCAAGAACATTGAATATGCGGGCCATGGAACCAGTGTACTGCTTAACGTGGGGTTGGGGGGCTCATATCTTCGGCGTCTGGCGTTGGTGTATCCATATCACGATGGATACGCCAAAGACCGTCTAAACCTTTTTTGTACAAGATCAAAGCGCGGCCGAAATCATGAACAGGTGCCGCACCTGACATAGATTGATACGTTAAGGCGAAGCGGGCTGTATTCCAGGCATAATCGCCAATCACCTCTAGTTCTTCGACATCAAAAGTCACCGCGAGTTTGGTATCTTCTGCAACAGACTGAAAAAAATCTCGGATTTGTGCGCGCCCGCGCATGGCCGGTTGACGGCGTGCCATTACCCATCCGTCTTCAGTGTAAAGTTCAGCCAAAGCATCAAAATCTCGTGCCCCGTAAGCGGCCTGCCATCGCACTTCTATCGCTTCAATGGCGGCATAATCTTCTGCTGTGCCACCGCGTTTTTCATAGCTGAAGGCAGACGCCGACACCAACATCATAAAGAGGCCAGCACATGCCAAGCCGGTTAAAGTATGTGATAAAAACCTATCTGTCATGATGACCCTCGCACGAACAATTCAGACCCTGGCGCCCGGTCAGGCTTCAGGTATGATGAATTTTTGACATCAATCATATGGGAACCTTTGGGGAGCAACCGTGGACTTCACATCATACGACCTACTTATCTATATCCATACCCTCCTGTTCGTATATTGGCTGGGCGGAGACCTCGGCGTGTACTTCACGGCACAATACGTTGCGAACCGCAATCTACCCTTAGACGAGCGCTTCCGGTTCATGCACGTTCTTATGCAATGCGATATGGGGCCAAGGACCGCTTTGATTGCTCTCATTCCCGTGGGTTTCCAAATGTCGTGGATGATCGGTGTCTCACCCATCGGCGGTCTCGGCCTAGTGACAATCTGGGTCGTCAGTCTCATCTGGTTGGCTGCAAATTGGTGGATGTTTTTTAACGAGCAGCATCCAATGACAGCCAAGGTACGCGGGATCGATATGTACCTGAGGTACATCGTGATTCTCGGCATGGGCGGACTCGGCCTCTGGTCTTTGATCTCTGACAATCCAATTGCGGGCAATTGGCTCGCCGCAAAGATATTCCTATTCGCAGGCGCGGTCTCCCTCGGGGTGTATTTACGCAGTGTCATTAAAGACTGGATTATTGGGTTTGGTATGGTGCGCGCAGGTGGCGCAGACGCTGAAAAAGGCAACGACATCATCGAGGCCGCCCTGGGCCGCTCTAAAGTTGCTGCGCTGACGCTCTGGGGCATCGTCGCACTGATCGCGTTTCTTGGCAAAGTGAAACCATTTTAGTTTAATCATGACATAGCTAAATGCATCGCTTCACTAAACAGGTTGAGGCGGAATTATTGAATTACTATGGCGTGATTGCGCGCCTGACACTGCTAATCGGCTCGCATATGCAACAGGTCTCGCGTTAACGACGGAGTACTATCCAGCCCATGGTTGAATCTTTGCCTGACCGTCCACGTCGCATCGCAATTATGACAGGGGATCACACTGCAGTCGATCCAACGAAACCTGGCGGGCATTATAATCCAGAGGATATTGAACAACACCAGATCATGGTGGCCGCTTTTCAAAGCCATGGAGCGTACGACGTTGACGTCTGGAATGAGCACCCGCCCGTGCTCGACCGCTTACGGCACTCTCCGCCAGACTTGGTCGTCAATTTCAATGACACCGGCTATCTCAATCAAGCTGTCCTTGAGCTGAACCTCCCTGCATATATGGAAATGCTTGGCGTGCCCTACACAGGAGCACCCCCGGCAGCCATGGTGATCTGTTATGATAAGGCTTTGGTGCGGATGGCTGCAGAAAGTCTGGGTATCGCTGTGCCAAAAGAGGTCTTCATACCAGCGCACGCGCCGCTCGACACGTTGCCTGATTTTTTCCCGGCCCTGATTAAGCCCAATACAGCGGATGGCAGTTTAGGCATCACAAAGGATGCCGTGGTGTGCGATGCGGCGCAAGCGAGAGCCTATATGACTTGGCTCCGTGAGGCATTGCCGGGCCGGGACGCGCTGTATCAAGAATACTTGCCCGGACCAGAATACGGCATTGGAATCATTGGCAATCCGCAGTCCGGCCTGCGAATTCTACCACCGCTTGAAGTGGATTTCTCTAAACTGCCAAAGGGGCTAAATCCAATTCTATCCTATGAATCAAAATCATTGCCTGACTCACCCTATTGGACTGATATCGGATTCCGGAAAGCGGATATAGCCGCTCTGGTTAAAGAAAAAATGTTCGGCGGCGTCTCACAACTGTTTCAGCGCCTGCACTTGCGCGACTATGCACGGTTTGATTTTCGCGTCGCCGCTGACGGCGAACCAAAATTGATGGAAGTGAATCCTAACCCGGCCTGGGAGTCAGGCGGCAAGCTAGCCATCATGTCGTCGTTTGATGGCCTGAGCTATCCTGACATGCTGCGCCTGATTATCGACACCGCCTGGGCCCGGGTTAAAACCAGAGCGCTTTAGCTTTAATGTCATCAAACGAAATCGCGCGGAATGGACAGTGTCCAATCCCGTTGCACAAAAGCGTCTCCCTCTTCAAAGGATTCAACACTGCCGGTAAACTCGAATGTGTCAGTTGTCGAGGTGAGCCGCGTTTTACAAAGCACCTTAATATTCCAGCCTTCCCGCCGTAGCACCGCAGACTGCTCAAATTCCGCCACGGCCGAAAGCGGATCCGTTTCAACAATGCGGTAACGCTTCAACAGCGTATACCCGATATCGAGGTTGATCTCCGCAATATGGGCCAGAGACGCCCCATCAAACTCACCCCCATCACTGCGCAACGTATACACCATCTCATTGCTGGTCAGATCAATTTCCAGGCCGCGCTGCATGGGCAGTGCACGCAGTTTTTTATGACTGGTGCCAGGCGCCGCTTCCGGGGCTTGGAATGGTTTTAACTCTTCGTCTTCCGGGCGGAGTGGGCGAACCGGTAAAGTTAAAGTGCTGGTGCCCGTTTTCACATCAATGATCACTGCGGACGGTGATGGCCAGGCAATCGGCCAGTATGATGTTGATAAACTGACACGCAAACGATGCCCCACCGGAAAGGCGTGCGCAATGTCATTCAATTGGATGCGCACACGATACCAGACTCCTGGCTCAAGAGGCTTCGCACGTTCATGAGAGTCTCTATGCGTTAAATTGAGAAGCCCATAACTGACGCGTAGCACGGAACCATCAGGGGCCACATCCCCTAAGCGTACGGCAATGATGGCTGACGGAGAGTCCGCGCAGACGTCAATTTCGACCACTGGAGCACCAAGCACTTCGAGCCGCTGCGTCAACTCATCGCTGTCGAACACCAGTGAACCGCCATCATCTGGGCGCTGATCGCGCGGCATTTCACCATCGGCCCCAAAGCCACACCATTCGCCCGACCGCACGCCGGTGGTTTGTGGGGAGGAAAAGGAAATTTCTGTCTGTGGTTCAGGGTCACGGCTGAGGTGGCCCGGATTCATTACCCACGTTTGCGTTTTTATGGTTGGACTTGGCCACACCGGTTCAGCCACCCACCGCCCCGGCCATTCCGCATATTGCGGCTGAGGCGGAACACTCTCTTGCATCCACACCCGCAGAACGGGTTCGTCCATCATTCCGGTATCCCGGCCCTTAAGCCAATGATCCCACCAGCGCAGCGACTCTTGCATCCAGCCAATAGAAGGCCCGGGCGTGCCATCGTGCGGAAAGCAATGCGCCCACGGACCAATCAAACCCTTTTTGGGGCCGCGCAGGTTCTCCAGCAGCCTTGGAATGGCGTTGGTGTAGCCGTCGGCCCAACCGCCCACGGCATACACCGGACATTGAATGGCGCTCCAGTCTTCACAGACGGAACCATGCTGCCAGAATCCTTCACGGGTTTGATGGCCCATCCAAACCGCCGGAAATGGATTCAGGGCTTCAAGCCGTTGCTTCCACGTCTCGCGCCAACTCTCGCCGACAATATCAGGGTCCGGCGGCAAGGCGGTGTAAAGCATGAGGATTGAGCCCCATTGCATGTTTTCATTGAGCAAACAGCCACCCATGTAGTGCGCATCGTCAGCGTAACGGTCGTCGGTAGAGCACAATGTGATGACGGCTTTGAGCGCGGCGGGCCGTAGGGCTGCAACCTGCAGAGCGTTAAATCCGCCCCAGGAGATACCCGTCATCCCAACATTACCGTCACACCAGTCCTGCTGACTTAGCCAGTCGATAACAGCGATGGCATCGGCCAGTTCACTGGCTGTATATTCGTCCTCTAATATGCCATCAGAATCGCCTGATCCCCGAACATCAACCCGGATTGCGGCATAGCCGTGAAGCGCATGGTAGCGATGAATTGGCTCGTCTCTAGAGCGCATGAAATCGCGTTTGCGGTAAGGAATGTACTCCAAGATAACCGGGACAGGATCCATGTAGGCCGACTTCGGCAACCACAAACGGGCCGCGAGGCGGCATCCGTCCGGTAACGGGATCCAGACGTTTTCAATTTCCTCAATAGTATCAAGGTCGAACAGTTCGGCGGCACTCACCCAGCAGCAGCCTTGCGTGTACGATTGGTCAGAATTTTTTGCGCTGACCAGTAGCTCAATGCCAGTTTCTCGCGTACGGCGCGGCCAGCTTTCGGATCCCAGCAATTGACGATGGCCAATCTAAATCCGCCAGGCGGCATGGAGTGAGCACTCGGAGGTTTATCTTCATGAAACGTAATCTGGATAGACGTCACATCAGGTGTTTTCAGAAGGTCTGCCACGAGATCGGCCGGAGGGTGAGCATACTGAATACCATGGGAACCAAACAGCACGACGCTATAGCCGTCGCGCCGATGGCTATCATCATAGTCCCAGACACCGTCTGCATAGAGTTTGATCAAAGCGTCAACCCAGTGATCACCATAGAGGTCTGGCCATTGATCAGCGAACCGCAAATGAGCTTCAATGATGCGGGCTCCAATGGTTTCAAAATTAGCCATGCCGGTGTAGCCGCGTAAATTTTTCTTTACCCAGTCACTACAGTAAGACTCAATTTCAGGGCGGCTTTCCTTCAGGACATGCCAATAGTCAAACATTCCGCCATCCAGCGGGTGACCTATGGTGTGGCGCCACCAAACAGCTTCGCCATTGACCACAGCTAGATCGCTCGACACATGCTCACCTTCCAGCAGCGGCATCCAGAAATGACCAGGACGTTGGAGGTGCTTGTATTCCTTGAGACTACGAATAACTCGACTGCCCGCCCCCATACCACGCATGTTGTAAATCGGTTTGGAAAAGGTCGGAAAAGCAGGGGGATCTATGCCATGGGGGGCGCACTCAAAACCCTGACTCTCAGCGATGGCGAGCTTGTTGTATATCCATTTATATTCAGGATACCAAAGCCACGCATCGCCATCCTCGGTAGGGACTTTTACGTCGTCTGGGCAGGCTATATTTTCGAAATACTGCATCCGCCAAGGGTCAAACTCGAAAATTGGCATTTTAGCGTCCTAAATAATGATGACGCATAGTATCTGGGTTTTTCATTCGGGTCGAACAGCCTGTAAAATATCAATCTTACCAATGATGAGCGGGTTTTTTCTATCCATGCTGCAGCGCAATGAACACTGATGCAGTTTTTGGTGTGATTTATTCTAATCTGCTGCGATGCAGCATTTTATCTGCGGCGCTAAAGTCACACTACCACAGGAACTAAACCTTCGCTGGTAAAGCGCTAGCGTTAACCTTGGTTTTTCCTTTAACATTTACGACATATAAAAAAGCACTGCGCCTTGATCAAAAAGACCGGGCGATAAGAATAATTATGGACTGGGGTATTTTTATGAAACCGACTTTCAAAGCAATGTTGGCTGCCTCTGCTGCTGCATTATGTTTTTCATCAACAGCAACTCTTGGGCAAGAACAAGTCGCTCAAGCAGGGCGCGCCGCAATACTCATCGAAGAAATTCAAGTCTACGGCACAAAGAAAAACCGCGCTGAACAGTTACAAGACGTACCTGTCGCCATTTCTGCGTTCAACGAAAGCGCTCTTGATGCCCGCCAGTTGACAACGATCGAAGATCTTTCCTTTGCAAGTCCGAACGTGAGCCTTGATCAAGTCGGCACCACCCCCGGTGTGCAAAACTTCTCGATCCGTGGATTGGGTATTAACAGCTCGATCCCCTCGGTTGATCCTACCGTCGGTTTATTCATGGATGGTGTGTATCTCGGCATTACCGCTGGTGTTGTGGTCGACACATTTGATCTGGAAAGCATCGAGATCTTACGCGGACCACAAGGGCTGCTGTTCGGACGGAACGTCACAGGCGGCGCTGTCCTGCTGCGCTCTAAACGTCCAACGGGTGAATTCGGTGCCAAGGCTAAAATCAGCTACGAAACTGGACCCGAGTATTCCGCTTCGGCTGCTGTTGAAGGCCCATTGGCAGGCGACAAACTCGCCGGCAAATTGAGTGTCTATTACAAAGACGACGATGGTTATTTCGATAACCTCGCAGATCCAACGCGGGATGTCGGCGCTCAGGAAACGCTGATGCTACGCCCCTCCTTCGTGTTTACGCCCAATGAAGATTTGGACATGACGCTCATCTATGAACACGGTGATTTAGAGGGTGATGGTGCCGTTGGGCAACGCGCATTGACCAATAACCCGTCGGATACGTCCGATAATATTTTCGTTGAAATCGATGAACCGGGTTTCGTTGATATTAAGTGGAATCAAGTCACTTTCGAAACAAACTGGGATATTGGGCCCGGCACGCTGACCAACATCTTCGGCTACCGCAAAGTCGAACAGAACGCTCTGTCAGATGTGGATGCCAGTCCACTGCTCTTGTTCCATGGCGACATCATCATCGACCAGGATCAGATTAGTAATGAGCTGCGCTATTTCGGCGAAGTGACAGATCAACTGGATCTCACAGCTGGCCTCTATTACTTCGACCAAGATGTATTGTATCGGGAAAATAGATACTTGGCCTTTAACACCATTGTCGCGGGCCTAGGGGGTGACCAAGCCCACAAGAACTACGGCGCGTTTTTGAATGCGGACTATCGCATAACAGATGCCCTGACGGTCACGGCAGGCGCGCGTTATACCGAGGAAAAGAAAAGCGCGAACGTTACACGCTTTGGACTTTGCAATGTCACAACACTGGTGTGTGCCCCTGATTTCTCAGATTCTGAAAAGTGGAGCAACGTGACACCTAAAATCGGCGTGCGCTATGACGCCAATGAAGATGCCCTGCTCTACGCCCATTGGACAAGAGGCTTCCGCTCTGGCGGGTACAACTTCCGCACGACTGTTCCCGCTATTTTTGACGCGGGCCCAACGGACGAAGAAAAGCAGGATTCTTTTGAAGTTGGTTTTAAATCAAGCTGGATGGACCGTCGCTTCGTGATGAACGGCGCCGCCTTTTATAATGACCTCCAGGACCTTCAGCGGGAGTTAAATGTTGCGAACCCAATTGTGGGTGTTGTTCAGGGCATCAGAAACACGGCTGACGCGACCATTAAGGGATTTGAGTTGGACATGGTTGCTCTGCCAATCCCCCAGTGGGCGTTTAACGCCTCTATCGGCTATTTAGATGGCGACTACGATGAAGTCCGCTTTGATCTCAGCAGCGATGGTGTGATTAATGATGCCGACCTGGCGCTCTCTATTCCGCGCCTGCCAACCTGGACCTACACCGTCGGCTCCACCTTTGACCAAGACCTGGGTGATTTTGCCGTGCTGAGTTTGCGTGGTGAATACAGTCATCGCAGCAGCGCGTTCTACACTGACAACAACATTGGCGTTCTGCCGTCTTACGATGTGTTTAATGCCTCGGTCAGTCTGATCAGCATGGATGAGCAATGGACGCTGACCTTCTATGGCAAAAACTTGTCCGATGAAGCCATTGTCCAGCAAAGCACGACTCTGCCGTTCGCGCAATTTGGTGCACCGCGTCTTTCGACGTTACAAGAAGGCCGTCGTTGGGGCTTAGAGCTCAAGTTTCAGTACTAAACACCTTAGGTATTAAAACCCATTGGGGTGGTGGCCGCGCGGTCACCACCCTTTTTGGTTTCTGTCCTATAGTCCTTTGATTGACGCGCTCCCTCGCCTACACTTCCGTCATGAAAAAGCATTTCTTTATTTCTCTGATTTCACTGGCCTTCACTCTGGGCGCTCTTAAAGCAAGCGCCGAGTCATACCTATTGGCGACAGCGACAACGGGCGGGACGTATTATCCTGTTGGCGTGGCCCTTGCGACCCTGACCAAAGTGAAGCTTGATCCCACAGGTGGACCTTCGTTATCAGCGATTTCTTCTGCGGGATCGGCCGAAAACATCAAGCTGCTGCGTGAACAGCAGGTGCAGTTTGCATTGCTCCAAGGCATCTACGGTGCCTGGGCCAAAGATGGCAGCGGCGCACTGCAATCTGATGGTCCACAAACCTATCTGCGGTCCATCACAACGCTATGGCCCAATGTAGAGCATTGGCTGGTGCGCGCGCAGTATGCGCCAAGTGGCACGGCATCGGACTTTGACGCGCTCAAAGGCCAGCGCCTGTCCATTGGCGCGCGCAACTCAGGCACAGAAGGGTCAGGACGAGCGCTCTTGATACAATTGGGGTATGATCCAGACGTTGATTTTAATCTGGTTTACCAAGGGTATGAACCGAGCGCCGACGGTCTACAGAACGGCACTTTATCTGCGGCCAACCTGCCGGCTGGGCCGCCGGTCGGTGCCGTCACCCGGGCCTCTGCAGCCCTTGGCGACAAAGCAAAACTGCTCTCTTTCACAGATGAGCAAATGATCAGAGCGAATACACCACGGGCTTTGTGGACACGGTATGTCATTCCTGCAGACACCTATCCCGGACAAAGTACCGATGTGATGACTCTTGCCCAGCCGAACTTTCTGGCTGTTCATGAGGGTGTGTCTGACGAAGACGTCTATCAGATCGTCTCAACCATCTATGGCAACCTCACCTTTCTGAAAGCCATCCATAAAGCCACGGCGGATATGAGCTTGGAAACCGCCTTGCCGGGCCTCCCCGTGCCCCTGCACCCCGGCGCGCTGCGGTTTTATCGTGAGGCTGGGTTGGATATTGATCAAGACTTGATGCCGCCGGGACTCAATTAGGCGTGAGCGACGTTGCAACGCCGGCCACACTCACCACCGAGAACAACAGGCCCGCTTGGTTAACCGCGGTTGCCGCAGGCATCGCGCTTCTCCACATTTTCTTTAACTCGTTTTCACCGCTTTCAGAATTATGGATGTCCCTGCTGCATTTCGGCACCCTTGGGGCGCTGGTTGCATTGACCGTGCCTTACCGCAAAGGCGCTCAAACACCCCTTTCCAATGCCTGTGATATTGGCTTAGCGCTTGTGGCTTTCGGAGCAAGCGTCGCTCTGATTGCCGGTGAAGATACCTTTTATGATCGGGGCCAGACCTTCAGCATGATGAACTGGGCTGTCGCTATTGCCTTGGTGCTCTGCGCGCTTGAACTGACACGGCGGGCAACGGGCTGGGTGATTCCGATTTTGGCGATTGTTGCCATCACCTATACGGCCTGGTGGGGGAAATTTGTTCCGGGAGTGTTTCAGTTTCCCGGTCTAACATGGGAAACGGTACTGTATCGCGCGACCTATGGCGGTGACGGTATGTTCGGCACGATCGCCCGCATCTCGTGGAGCTATGTGTTCATGTTCATCCTCTTCGGCACCTTTTTGCTGAAGAGTGGAGCCTCAGACGTCATTCTTGCGCTTGCCCGTTCAGCAGCGGGTCGCATCGCTGGCGGTCCAGGGTTTGTGGCTGTCATCGGCTCTGGTTTGATGGGGTCTGTCTCTGGCTCAGCTATTGGAAATACCGTTTCAACCGGCGTCGTCACCATACCGTTGATGAAGCGCGCCGGTTTTCCGGCGCGCACCGCTGCCGGAATTGAAGCCGCGTCGTCCACAGGCGGGCAGTTGATGCCACCGGTGATGGGGGCGGGTGCGTTCTTGATGGCGAACTACACAGGTGAAAGTTACCTGACCATCATCTCAGTCGCGGCACTACCTGCCGCACTCTACTTTTTATCGATTGCATTTCACGTTCGTATTTCAGCGTTGAAACTTGGCTTGCGCCCAGAAAACGAAACCCAACCGCAAGACCAAGACAATCACAATTTAGTTAAGCGCTGGCCGGTCCTGTTACCCATCCTGGTTCTGGTCGGATTGTTGATTGCCGGGTTTACGCCAACATGGTCGGCAGCAGCGGCCACTGTTGCAACGGTCGTCTGTGCCCGTTTTGGCCCGCACCCCATGAACGGGCGCGATGTTATTGAGACACTGGCTCATGGGAGCTTAACAGCCGCATCGATCTCCGTGTTGCTTGTGAGTGTTGGGCTTGTGGTCATGGCCGTGACAACAACAGGTCTCGGCCCAACCGTATCGCAGATGATCGTATCCTGGTCGGGCGGCAGCCTTCTCCTCACGCTCACCTTTGTCGCCCTCGCCTCTTTGGTGCTGGGTCTCGGCCTGCCCGTCACTGCCGCATATGTGGTCTTAGCACCGCTGGCCGCGCCGGCCTTGGCCGATTTGATGCTCGATGCAAAGCTCCTTGAAGCTCTCATGACAGGCTCATTAAACGAAAGTGCCAAGACGATCTTGATGGTGATACTGCCGGAGCAAGCCGCCACGCTCGGGTCTGCCATGCCCCGCGAAGACGCGCTAACCTTTTTGGCCGCCATCCCTCCGGAATTGAGAACCACAATCTCGGATCAAGCGTTGTCAGCCTCAACCCTGGCCGCAACGCTTCTCACAGCGCACATGATTGTGTTTTGGCTGTCGCAAGATTCCAACGTGACGCCGCCGGTGTGCCTCACTGCCTATGCTGCAGCGGGCATTGCGGGGACGAACCCCTTAGCCACGGGATTCACAGCTTGGGCTTACGCAAAGGGTTTGTATCTTATCCCCCTGGTCATGGCGTTCACCCCATTGATTGGCGGCGACGCCGTTACACTCCTTCAGATTACGTTGTTCACCATCGGTGGGCTATACGCCTTCACGGCAACGCTTCATGGACACTTAGAAGGAAAAGTCAGTATTCCCTTTCGCCTCATTACGGCGGCCCTGGCAGTGGTTCTACTCTGGCCGCATGGCTCATGGGCCGTCGGCGGCATCGCCTTGCTGTTGCTCAGCGGAGTGATTGTGATATCCAAGCGCGCCCAACCGATATGACGAGAGCGTTATGAGCCAAACCTGGAACCCTGAAGTTTATTTGCGTTACGAAGCCTATCGGGCACGCCCGGCGCTCGACCTGCTAGCGCAGATCCCGCTTGAAATTGCAGGCTCCATAGTCGATCTCGGGTGCGGCCCAGGCAATGTGACTCAAAAACTCAAGGAGGCTTGGCCAGACAGAAGCATCATGGGCGTGGACATGTCAGAAGATATGCTCGCGAAAGCACGCGCATCGGACACACATGGCCTGTTGCAATGGCAGCAAGGCGATATTGCAACATGGGAGCCGGAGTCACAGTTGGCTTTGGTGTTTTCCAATGCAGCTTTGCATTGGGTGCCCGATCACACCACCGTTCTGCCGCGCCTTGCCTCACTGGTTCTCCCAGAAGGTTGGCTGGCGTTTCAGATCCCCGTCACGGAAGCCTGCCCGTACCAGACTTGCATTCGGGAAACGGTAACGTCGGAGCGGTGGGCGGACAAACTCGCACAGCTCTGGATGTATCAAGACCCGATGCAGCCTGAGCAGATGTACGATATTCTCTCGCGTTGCGCACGATCAGTGGACATCTGGGTGACGGATTATCACCACGTGCTGGAGGGGGAAAATCCGGTTTTTGACTGGATTATCGGCACCGGCCTGACACCTTATTTATCAGTGCTCTCAGGTCCAGACCAAGAAGAGTTCCTGGCTGATTATAGCACCCGCGTTCTCTCTGCCTATCCTAAGCAAGCGGACGGAAAAACGCTGTTTCTGATGAAAAGAATTTTTGTTGTGGCTCAGATCAACTGAGCCATCCGAGCGCGTTTAAGCGGCGTCCTGTTCTCGAACGCGATAGACGGCTTTCAATGCCTCAGTGAAAGACACATCATGGCGCACGGCAATAACCGCTTCCGCTGCCGAATGGCATTGTGCCACGTAGTCACGTCCGGCCGCACGAGCCACCGAAACAGCACGAGAAATAATGCCCTGAACGTCATCTAAAACCAGAGATACGGGCACGGGGAGTGAGACAGGCACAACTGTTTCGCCATCTTCATTTGCCGGAAAAACGCTAACCTGATCCATCTCAAAATCATCCTTGTTGCCTCAAAGTATTGTATCGCTTTGTCATGAAGGCACAACATGTCGCGGAATTCGCATGGTTTCCGGCGATTCGCCGCAGTGCACGATTCAAGACGTGAAGACGCTAAGCGCACCGAATCGCCCGCGCTCACAGAGATTGAAATGTGCTTATAAAGTGTGGCAGCAAACAGGGTGGAATTAGGGTTAGTTTGAGGCACCTTTCGGGCGGTTATTCTGCGCATCTTCAGCACGGATTTTGCACGCCGCAACAACATCGCGTTTTTGATCAAGTGTCATGGTGCGCCACGCGCCAATTTCAGAGAGCGTCCGCAGACAGCCAATGCACATCTTCGTCTCACGATCAATTGTGCACACACCGATACACGGCGAGGCGGGGAGATCTTCAGGATTTGCGGTCTGTGGCATCGATGATGTATCTGACATACACCTTCACCTATAGTGCCCTGACGCTGAAGACAAGTTAGAGTGAGAAAAACTTCTATGCTGATGGAGCAAGATTTTGGCCAACATAACTGAAACACTGTCACAGCTGGGCACCATGACCGACACGCCCGCATCTCCTGCGGACGCTGTTCTTGAAATTGTCGATAACCCGCATGGTGATACGGATTATCTCATCCGGTTCGCCTGCCCCGAGTTCACAAGCGTCTGCCCAGTGACAGGGCAACCGGACTTCGCCCATTTGGTGATTGATTACGTACCGAGCAAAAAAATTGTAGAATCAAAATCGCTCAAACTTTTCCTGAGTTCTTTTCGCAATCATGGCGCTTTTCATGAAGATTGTACCGTGATGATCGGCAAACGCATCGTCGAGGCGACTGACCCAAAATGGCTGCGCATTGGCGGTTACTGGTACCCGCGCGGCGGCATTCCCATAGACGTATTCTGGCAAACCGGCACCGCCCCGAATGGACTTTGGATTCCAGACCAAGGTGTGCCGGGGTATAGAGGACGGGGTTAAAAGCCTCCAAGGTAGTCAGAAGGCGAACAAGCAGCCTATCAGGGGCTTGGCCTAAACTGTTACTTCGCTTGTAATCTGTCACATCATTTCCCGGACCTTTCAGGATACGAACCTATGGCAAAGTTTGACGGTAAAGTTGCGTTGGTCACCAACGCAGACGGCGCGACCGGAACTGCAATCTGCGCGCAGCTTCAGGACGGCGGCGCAACGGTGATCGCTGCTGACTTTGACGTCACAACCGTCGAAGGTTGGGAGCACGGTCTTGCAGCCATTGAAAAGCAACATGGGCGGTTGGACATTCTGGTGACCATTTCCGAAGCCAAATATGCAGCCCCGAAAGCTATCGTCGAGACGTCTTTGGAAGAGTTTCGCGCCGTCAATCGTGACAACATCGAAGCGGCCTTTCTGGCCACGCGATATGGCGTTGTTAAAATGCGTGAATTTGGTAATGGCGGCGCTATCGTCAATGTTGCCCCGGCAACCGCAACGGTCGGTGTCGCCGGACAAGCCGCCTTCTGCGCGTCAGCGAATGGCGTGCGCATGATGACGCGCGGCGCAGCCCTCTCGTGTTGTGAAGCCAAAGACCGTATCCGCGTGAACTGTGTGCAATCGGGACAAATTGAAGGCACCCCCATGGGTGATGTCATGGCGGGCGCATCGGTGCCGTTAGGACGACCAGGCACCGTGCAAGACATCGCTGAAGCTGTGGCGTTTCTGGCCTCGGATGAAGCCTATTACATCACCGGATACGTGCTGCCCATCGACGGTGGGATGCTGGCCGCTTAAGGCTCAGACGAAACCGGGATAATGCCCTCAACCAGCCTATTAGGCAGATAGGACGCATCCCAATTGGGATCACTTTTTCCCAGTCTGAGAATCAGCATATCTTCAGACGGAATGATGTAGAGGTTGCGATAGCCGCCGCCCTCAAAAAAATAGATATCATCCCGAACAAACGGCTCGGTGTGCGGGATGCCAATGTCGCGGCGCTCAGAGTAAGGCCGGTTTGTGACAAACTCCCGTCCAAGCCAAATATGCATGCCGTAATTGGGATTGCGGGGGGACGGTGTTGTCATTGTGTCCACCCATCCTTCAGGCAACACCCGTTCGCCATCCCAGATGCCATCATTGAGCATTAAAGCACCGAGGCGCATCCAGTTGTAAGGCGTGGTTCGAAAACAGCAATCAATATGGATCATGCCATCGGCCCGGTCCATAAAGAAGCTGCCCCGGTCAGCCCCGATGGGTCGCCAGATTCTCTCTAAAAAGTAGTCTTCAATGGGTTTGCCAATCGCACGCTCTACAACAATAGCGACAAGTTGCGACGGGACGTTGCCGATATCGAACAAGGTGCCCGGTTCAAGTTCCTGGCTATGATCGAGAGCCACCATCACCACATCGCCGGTCCAGGCCGACCGTGTAAACCGGTTCCAAGCCCCAGGTCCAAGGGGCGGGTTCTCCAACCCGCTCGCATGGTGGAGCAGGTTGCGCAGTGTGATGTCGCCTTGCGGAACATCACTCCATTCATCGATATAATCGCCAATGCGATCATCAAGGGCGATCTTACCATCTCCGATCGCGATCCCAGCCAGGAGAGCATTGATTGTTTTGGTCATGGCGCGACCGGTCATAAGTTCATCAACACCGCCCTCCCGCCAATAGCGCTCGATCTGCACTTTACCTTTGTGCACCACAATGAACGCCGTTGCCCCAGTGTCATCCGCCCACTGCGCAGTCGCCTCAAGGACATCGTTTGAAATTGTTGGGTTTTCAGCTGTTGGAAAGAAAACCGTCGACGGTTCGTTGAGGTCGAACGCGGGTTGATAAAAGTCTGGTCCCGGCTCCATGGCATCGGCCGGTGGATTAAGGTAACGCTGCCAAAATATGGGGTCTGAGGAGTACTCAACACCGGCAAAAATGACGACGCAAAACGCCAGCCCACCCAGGCCATAGAGGAGATTTCGAAGCATGGCTGCTATCCTTTAAACTTACTCTTATCAACAACAAGCAGTTCCGGATTGTCTTGTTGAATTTTATCAAAATAACTCTGCGGCAGTTGATGAACACCGTCCAGCTTTTTGCCGCTCCAGATCGCAAACATATGACCAGGATTATCTTCCATCTCTAACCACGATGGATAAGGGAAAACATATCCCCCACTGGTCCCCAAGGGCAGACGCGTGATGGACTCATCCTCAAACATGCCGCGCGGCGTCCAATTGTGAGACGTCTCAATAAATGGTGTGAACCAATTGTCGGGCGGAACCCGAATTTCTTCCTGTTTCACGATGTCATCTTCAAGGCGAAATAGAGAATAAGTCTCCGTAAATTCCGCGCCCTCCCGGTCCAGCGGGCGCTTACCGGCAACGCCGTAAATCATGCCCGGGTCTTCGGTCAGAATGGTCGGGGTGACGCCATGGGTTTTGCCAGTCACGGGGTTAACCAACTCCTCAATGAACTCACCCGTATAAACGTCACGCGGATAGGACGTGTTATGGCCGTGAACTTCAAAGAGGTTTTCGCCGATCTTACGATGATGGGAAAACTCAATACCTTCATAGCGCACCACGGGTTGAACCTTCTTGCCTTCCGCCACAATAAACATGGTGAAAAAGTACCACAGTAAGACGTCAGCCTCATCTTCCCACGCCCGGCCAAGTCGAAACTCAGCCTTCATCTTGGCCAAGGGGTTCTCAAACGAGAATTGCTCGGACAGCACCCGACCGCTTGAGGGAGGCATATAGGTTGCCTCGACATGACTGGCCGCCTGCGCAGAATTCATGCCAAATGCTGTTGCTGCCGCGCCTATTGCCGGAACGCTTAACGCCTCACGGCGCGACAGACCAGACTCAGCCCCCCCTGCGAACGCACGCTTCATAATATCAAGCATATCTTAACTCCCGTTGACTGGTGATTTTCAAACTGAAGCTATAGTGAATACACAACGAGTTAGCCGCAATGCGCATTAGGACCGGGATTCGACAAAATTCATGAATGCGCTTTCATGCAGCAGATCCGCAGCAGCAGAGTTTCCGGCAATTCAAATGGTGATAACGAGACCTTCTCGCTCGATCACCCCCCTGTAGGACTGGCTTACCGGCACCTTAAGGCCGTTGGTCAGAGTCAACTTGAAGGTTCTGCCTGTTTTCTCGACCTCTTGAACCGCAGATTTTGCGACCCAGAAAGACCGATGAACGCGAATACCGGGCCAATTTTTGAGTTCCGATACCGCATCACGCATGCGGCACATCACCATGTCCTCGCCTAACACGGTGTAGATTTTTAAATAATGCTCCTGTGCTTCCAGAGCGATCAATTCTTGCCCGATGGCTGGATTCGCCTTTTGCAAAAACTCTGGCGTGTCGTTAGGCCCTTCCGAAGCGATTACCTCTGTGCTCGAAAGCGTTCCCCACGACCCCGTCAGAATTCTATTGCGCACCGCAAATGCAACAACCCAAGCGGTTATCCCGCCAAGTGCATTTGAACCGAATGCGAACGAGACAAACGGATCAACGAGTAAAAAGCCATCAGATTCAACGATTTCTGACAATGACCCGAGTGACTCACGAAAAATGCCAACCACAACGCCAAGATAGAAATAGCTAAGAGCAATACTGATCCATGCGCTGAAAACCGCGATAGCAAGTAAGCTGGCACCTTGGATGGTGAGCGACCTTGCCAATCCCAAAGTCAGGCCCGCACTCACAAGCCAAAAGAACTGGCTACAGACGTACCAAAAAGGGATCAGCACACTGGGCCCTAAATCCGGGGCATAGAGAGAGCCCCGCGTGCCATTCAATATGGAAAGTGCGACAGGAAGCCCAATGTAAAAGAGGAGGCTCGCCCTATTCATGTATCGTCGTCACCTCAGTTAGCATAAGGCCACTCAGTTAGGGACGCAGATAACGAGCCCTCTCTCCTTTAAGTGTGATCAATAATCACCTTACCAATGCCATCGTGTTGCCGCTGAAACTCGAAGGCCTCAATGGCATCTTCAAACTTAAATCGCTTGGTGATGGCTGGCTTCAGGCCACTCACCGCATAGGCTTGCACCATATCATTGAGCATTGCGACACTGGCGTTGCTGATCGCCTTCATAGTGATGTTCTTCATGTAAAAGCCCGGCATCTTGGGCAGTTGCTCGGGCAAACGATCGGTCCCGATCATCACAACATAGCCATTCACAGCGGTTCCGGTGAGCGATTGATCAAGCGTTCTACGACCCACATTCTCCAACACAATATCTGCGCCATGCCCATCCGTGGCGTCCAGAACCGCCTTACCCCACTCTGGCGTGGCGCGATAGTTGATACCGATGTCTGCGCCAAACGCTTTCATTTCTTCCAGCTTTTCATCACTGGAGGAGGTTACCACCACCTTTGCCCCACTCGATTTCGCCAGTTGAACTCCGAAGGATGAAACACCGCCGGTGCCCAAAGACAAAACGATATCACCAGGTTTCACGCGTGCGACTTCATAGAGGGCATGCCATGCCGTCACTCCTGATGAAACAAAAGTTGCTGCGGTTTCTTCTGATACACCTTCGGGCAACTTGACCAAAGCATGGGCAGGAAGCAGCGCCATCTCGGCCAGCCAGCCATCAATGTTGTTGCCGACATCCCCAATGTAAGACTGCTCAGGGTCCCACGGCCCTTTAACCCAGGACGAAAAATGGCTTGCCGTAACACGGTCCCCAGGCTTCACGCCGGTTACATCCTCACCAACGGCGACAACGACACCCGCGCCCTCGCTGATGGGGATGCGTGTGTCTGGGCGGCGGCCGGGAGGGAAGGGAAAAAGGTTAGAGATTAAGCCATGGTCACGGGCATTGATGGAGGTCGCCGTCACTTTGATCAGCGCCTGACCCCGAGCTGGCGTTGGGACCGGACGTTCAACCAGCCGTAATGTATCAGGCCCCTTTTGTTCACCGATCTCAAAAGCGCGATAAGTCTCGCCAGTGGCCTGAGCGAGTTGTTCCCCAGCGCCAGACAGAGCTGCGGCTTTGCCCGTTCCCAGGGCTGTTCCGGTCACACCAACAGCAACGCCTAAAACATCTCTACGACTCACCATTTAAATCTCCATTGGGGGCTTGAGTTTTAATCCATTTACCAAATGTTGGTGTTAGATTTCGAAAGGCACTGGGCTGTCGAAATCATCCCAGCGCGGCTGCAGCAACTCGGGGTATTCGCGCTCCATGCGATCTAGAATTTCACGCGGCAGTTCAGCTGGACCGTTGATCTTTTTTCCATCCCAGAACCCTGATAGATGCCCGTGTTCATACTCTTTCGGCATGTTCAGCCAGGAATAGTATTCAAACGCATAGTGACCGCAGAAATGAACCGGTAGAGAGGTAATCGTCTCATTGGCAAACAGGTCAAACTCGACCCACTGACATGAATTCTCGATATGAGTTGCTGGCCAGTTCGGCGGCGCACTACGTACGCTATCCAGCTTGATGAGATTGTCTTCTGTGCGGAACTGCCGATAGACTTCTTGCGCGGTACCGTCACCGCTGATGTTGCGAAACCCGATGGGACTGGCAATCGTGCCAGGGTCAGTCAGAAGCAGTGACACAGGGGCTTCTATGGTTTCGCCTGTGATCGGATTCACAACCGTATCTGTGAATTTGTTTGTCTTAAGGTCGCGCGGGAATGACACATTATGGGCATGAATGCGGTAATTGTTATTCCCCAGGTTGCGGAAGTAACTGTATTCAATACCCTCGTAGCGCATTAGCGGTTCTGGACGGCGACCGCCCGGAATGACAAAGACCATCCAGTGATACCACGTCAGTGTGCTGCCCTGCTCCTCAACCAAGTCTCGTTCGATACGCATGTGTGCGCGAAATTCTTCAACAGGATCATCAAATTGAAGAAACTCGGACACACTTTGCGCGACCGGTGGGCTTACCGATTTAACAGTTTGCGCCATAGACGGCTTCCCCGCTAAAAGAGCCCCCGTTGCGCCAGCTGTACCTGCTAAAATCTCTCGACGACTGACCATAGTTTTATTCTCCTCAAATGGGTGGACACCAAAACAAGGTGTTGCAGCACTTTCTCTATAATTCGAAGGGCACAGGGCTATCAAATTCGTTCCAGCGCGGTTCCAATAACTCGGGGTATTCGCGCTCCATGCGATCCAGAAATTCTCGTGGCAATTCGGCGGGGGAGTTTACTTTTTTACCATCCCAAAACCCCGTCAAATGTCCGTGTTTGTATTCCTCTGGCATATTCAGCCAAGAATAATATTCAAAGGCGTAATGCCCGCAGAAATGAACCGGCAGAGAGGTAATGGTCTCATTGGCATAGAGATCCATATCGACCCAACTGCAAGAATTTTCGATATGCGTTGCGGGCCAATCGGGTGGAGCACTGCGCACACTGTCGAGCTTAATAAGATTGTCTTCGATGCGGAACTGACGGTACACCTTCTGGTAATTACCGTCTCCACTCAGGTTACGAAAACCGATTGGATTTCCGACCGTCCCAGGATCATGGAGCAAAAGTGAAACCGGAACGTCCACTTGCTCGCCAGTGATCGGATTGGTGACACGGTCTGTAAACTGGTTGGTTTTCAGATCACGCGCAAACGAAACATTGTGAGCATGAATACGATAATTATTATCGCCCAGATTCCGGAAGTAACTGTATTCAATACCCTCATAGCGCATTAGAGGTTCGGGTCGACGACCGCCTGGAATAATAAAAACCATCCAATGATACCAGGTTAGGGTTGAACCCTGGTCCTCGACCAAATCCCGTCCCATGCGAAACTGAGCACGGAACTCTTCTGCTGGATCATCGAAATAAATAAATTCGGATGTGGTTTGACTGATCGGTGAACTTAAAGATGTCAGAGTCTGAGCTTGGGCAGTTTGGCCGCTGATGAGAGCGCCTGTTGCCCCCGCTGCAGCGGAAAGTGCGTGTCGCCTGCTAACCATGTCTCGTCTCCTCTATGGGATGACATTCTGTTGTACCGGCCTCAGCGTTACAAAAGCGGTTTCAAGCGGCGATAGCCGACCAGTGACCAAATGAGCACGGCAGCCTTTAGCTTAGCCTCATCAGTGTCATGCTAATAGTTAGAACATTTTATAGCTAGGACTACAGAGGTTATAGCTAGGACGACAGAGGGGCGAATCGTGGGCGCATTAGACGGAAAAGTCGCAATCGTAACCGGAACAACCGCAGCCAGCATTGGGCGGGCCTGCGCCATGAGCCTTGCCATGGCCGGAGCTAAAGTCGTGGTCACAGGCCGCAAAGAACCTGGCGGTAAGGAAACAGAACAGCTGATTAGGGACGCCGGGGGCGATGCCCTTTATGTGCGCCAGGATGTTACGCTTGAAGAAGACTGGCAACGTGTGATCAAGACAACACTAGAAACCTATGGCCGCCTTGACTTCCTGGTCAATAATGCAGGTGAAGCCGTCGTTAAGCCTGTGGAAGAGTTAACACGGGATGATCTGATATTTTTGCGGCTGGTTGATCTGGATGGTCCTTTTCTGGGGATGAAATACGCATGGCCTCATATGGTTAACGCAGGTGGCGGAGTCATCCTCAACATGAGTTCTATCGTCGGTCAAAAAGCAAACCCACGCAGCACAGCTTATGGCGCGATTAAAGGTGCCCAACTTGGGCTGACCCGCGCCGGGGCGATTGAAGGAGCTGGGGTCAACATTCGGGTCAATTCCATACACCCTGGCATGATCTGGACCGCCGGTGTGCCTGATGTGCTTGGACCCGATGCAGAGAAAAAGAAACCAATGGTGGCCGCGCGTATTCCCTGGGGAGAAACCGGCGAGCCTCATCATGTGGGCGATCCCGTGGTTTATTTGTGCTCAGAAGCTGGAAAATACATCACGGGTGTGGAGTTCAATATTGACGGCGGGGCTGGCGCTGGCTGATTTTTTCAGGCTTTTTTGCATCCATTCGAGGACGGCAGCGCATCTCATCTATAATCAAGTAATTTCACCTTAAGGGCACCCTTGAGGGGCAAGATATAGAACGAGGAGTTAAGCTTATGGGTCCGGACCAAATCGTCCCAGTTTTTCTGATTATTTGCGCTGTCTTTTTTGGTGTTTTTTTTCTGCACTACCGCCATCGCACTCGGGCACAAGTGCAAGAAACCATTCGAACAGCACTGGCCCAGGGCTCCCCACTGACTCCGGAGTTGATCCAGGCCCTCGGCGAGCCAGCGGCACCAAAGAATTCCGACCTCCGTCGCGGTGTTATTCTCTTGTCATTCGGGTTGGCTTTGTTTGTGTGCGGGATCATCGCCGCTTTGATAGGGCGTGACGAAGGCGGAGCAGCCTTCTTTATGGTGATTTCCACCTTCCCGTTTCTTGTCGGGGCGGCCTACTTGCTGCTGTGGAAGTTCTCCCGTGCAAGCCAGGATGAATAAAACCGGAGCACGGATTAGCCCGGCTCATGTCTCAGTTAGACGAAGATCTCATCGTCCACGTTCTCGCCGTTGGGGACATGCAGGCTTATGGTGTTTTGATCGCACGATATCAGGACCGCGTCAGGCGGACGCTGTTGCGACTCACCGCTGGCGATCGATCTCAGTCAGACGATTTAGCGCAAGACACGTTTCTGAAGGCCTTCGACAAACTCTCCACGTATCGTGGGCCGGGTTCTTTCGGCCCGTGGCTATCGCGCATTGCAACGACTCAGTTTCTTCAAGCCAAACGCAAGGAGGGGACGGTGCGGACGGCATTGGCGGAACTGGGTTCAGAGGAACAACACACCAGCCGTCAACCGATCGCCGAAATGATGGATTTAGACAAAGCTTTGGCCACATTGAAACCGGATGAGCGCAGCGTCATCGTATTGTGTTTTGGCGAGGGTATGAGTCATCGCGAAGTCTCTGAAGCAACGGGTTTACCGCTTGGCACAGTAAAGTCTCATGCCAACCGGGGGCGGGAAAAGCTGAAGCAACTCTTGGGGCATACTCAAGATCCGGAAGACGATCACACACAAGGATTAAAATAATGTCGCAGCAAGACATTGACGCAGAGCAGAGCTATGAAAACGACCGTTGGTTAACCAATCTGTTTGCATCCGCATCGGGGCCGTTAATCGACGCCGCTTTCGTTGAGCGCATCACAAACCGGCTGCGAAGACGCGCACGCTTAAGACTTCTGATCCTGTTCACGACGGGTACAGCTGCGGCATTGATCACCCTATGGCAGATTTCTGGGCTGGCACTTGCTGTGCCCTCACCCAATTTCGAGATCATGAAGATACCGGACTGGTTGAGCAGCTCACAGACCACCATTGCGGCAACAGGCATCCTCATTGCCGTGTTTTTTATGTGGATGATTGCCGAGGACGCCTAGGACTTAAGATAACGCTCAAGCAACAGCGCAACACCCGTATAAAGCTGGATGGTGTCATAGACTTTCAAAATACGGTAAACAGGCTTCTATGGTTTAAGTTTTGACTGTCTTATAGAGCCCCCTTGATGAACACTCCCCAAGACCCCAGCGATTTTTTACGCCGTGCATCTGAGTTACAGAAATCCGGAGATATTCACGGCGCGGAGAAAACCTACCGAACGGCCCTGGCAACGGGCATTGAACATAAAAACATCTACCTCGGCTTGGCCGCGCTCTTGAACACGCAGGGTCGGCCTCAAGAAGCACGGGACACGCTTAACGCGGCCATCTTAAAATATCCGGACTCGCCGGCCGTGATTGCGGCCATGGGGGCTCTGTTGCTGCACTTAAACGACACACACAACGCCGTTGCGTATTTTGAGAAATTGGTCAGCCGTCTGCCAAACCATGTGGGAGCATTGCACGATTTAGCGGTCGCCTATGCCAGAAACCTGGAGTGGGACCGCGCACGAGAAAACGCTGAAAAAGTGCTCTCCAAACACCCTGAAAACTCAAGTATGCTGCAAGTGCTATCTACAGCCCTGTCACTGACAGGACATGTAGTTCAAAGTTTAGCCGTTTATGACCGGTTGGCTGCCGTAAGGCCGCTGGAGTACACGTCTGTTTTTCCTCCACGCAACGAGGCGAACGCTCCGATGTTCAGCCGAAACCAGCCTAGTCCTCGCTATGCTGAGCTTTCCCAACAATATGAGCTGATGCACAGCGAAAATACGGATGATGGCGATCTCACGTTTGCTGGCATTATGACCTTTCTGCGGGTCGCCCCCTATATCCGAGATCTGTTTAAAGACAAAGACTATCAAACCGTGCTGGATTACGGTGGCGGCAAGGGTCAGCAATACACACTGAAAGACATACGCGATAAGTCAGACGCTGCCTATAACGACATGAGCGCTTATCTCGGCGTGGACTCGGTCAAAGTGTACGATGCAGGCCGGCCCGAAACTTCATCTGCGGTGGGTCAAAAATATGATGCGGTGATCTGCACAGATGTCTTAGAACACTGTGACCGCCTCGACCTGCCGTGGATTGTGCGTGAACTCTTCGAGCATGCCGACAAAGCTGTGTTTGCTACAATCGCCACATACCCGGCGGGCAAACATCTGCCGAACGGCGAGAATGCTCATTGCACGCTGGAATCTGCGGAGTGGTGGACGGCGCTGTTTAGCGCGTGTGCGCAAGAGTTTCCCGCGGTTGATTATGCTTACATCGTGGTCAATGACGCCGGGTTCAACGCTGTAGAAGCCTTTGCCGGTGGGCCAAGCAGATCCTCTGGATGATCGTGCAGGGAAAGATTAGCCATGGGCGCATTGACATGAAACGGCTGGATGGAAAAATAGCGCTGGTGACCGGCGCAGCGGGTGATATCGGCGCTGAAATCGCACAGCGGTTTGTGGCTGAAGGCGCTGTGGTTTGCGTGTCTGATATCAATCAGGATCTAGGCTCAGCACTGGCGACTGAGCTGGGTGATCAGACCTTTTTTGAACACATGGACGTTACCCAGGAAAATGACTGGCAGGCTGTAATAGAAACGCTTCTGGTCCGGCTTAAACGTCTGGATATCCTGGTCAATAACGCCGGTACTCTGGAAACCGGTAACATCGAAAACACCTCGCTAGCACAATGGCAACGCATTCAAGACGTGAATGCGACCAGCACGTTTCTAGGCTGTCAGGCGGCTGTTAAAGCCATGAAGGAAACCGGCGGCGGCGTGATTATCAATATGGCTTCACAGGCGGCGGTGCGTCCGCGCTCGCCGACAACAGCCTACTCAGCATCTAAAGCCGCGATTGTGAATCTGACAAAAACCGTCGCGTTGCATTGTGCGGAACAAGGCTATGGCATTCGCTGTAATGTCATTCTGCCCGGCGCAATTGATACGCAAATGATTTACAAAAATCGCACCGCAGATCAATCTCAAGAGGCGTTTGTGGCCTCAGTGAATGCGCGCTATCCCATGGGGCGCATGGGCACGGCAGCAGAGGTTGCAGATGCGGCTGTCTTCCTCGCCAGCGATGAAAGCCGCTTTATGACAGGCACTCAACTGCGCGTCGATGGCGGCGGCACGATTTAAGAAAATCCGCTGTTTGTGGGCTCGACGGTGGAACGAGAATTATTGTTTGTGGGCTCGACGGTGGAACGAGAATTATTGTTTGTGGGCTCGACGGTGGAACGAGCCCATGCACGACTGGTTGCGTTCAAACGAGCCCATGGACGTATGAGTGCAGGAACGAGCCCATGGAAGCGCTGCGGCACGCCCCCTTGGAACGAGCCCATGCACGAAACCGGACATCCTCTGCTCAAAAAAACTAGACCTTACGTAAGACGCTTGCCACCGTCACAGGGCAACACAAGACCGGTGAGAAACCCATTTGCCATGCACGCCATCACGGCTTCGGCGACATCTTCCGGCTGACCAATGCGTCCCGCCGGCGTTTCAGCCGCAGACTGCGCATACATACCCTCGCGAATGTCATCGGGAATGCGGCTCCAGGCGGCCGTATCTGTGAGACCCGGCGAAACCGCGTTGACGCGGCGCGGGGCCAGTTCAACGGCCAGGGTTTTGATCATGCCTTCCAACGCGCCATTGACCGCACCTAGTGCCGATGCGGTCGGCACCGCCGCAATGGCCGACGCCCCGGTGACAATGGTGAGTGTGCCGTGTGCGCTCAGCACCTTGGCCCCATGATGCATGGCGCTGAGATATGGCCAGAACTTGCCCTCGAAGGTATCGCGAAAGCCTTGGACGGGCACGTCGGTAAATGGCCCCAAAGACGCACCACCCGCCAGGGTCACAACCAGATGATCAACGCGGGAGAGGCCGTTAAAGAAAGCCGCGACGGCGGCGTCATCGGCACAATCCAAAACCACTGTCGAAACCTCGGCACCCAGATCAGCCTGTGCCGCAGTGAGGCGCTCCTGTGAGCGCCCGGCAATGGTCACCGTTGCCCCCTCGGCCAGCAGCCCCCGGGCCGTGGCCAAACCGATTCCGCTGGACCCGCCGATAACAATGGCAGACTGGCCATCAAAGCGTGAATGAGACGTCATAAGTTCTTACCTAAACTGCATGGGCACTGGGTCGCTGAGGTGTTTGTAGCGGTCGTGCAGGCGGTGTTGGCGATTGTCCTGCGGCATCAATTCGATTTTCCATTACGTTCTTCAATACCGATTGTATTGTTAATGCCGATTTTAAAGTTCTGAGCTAAATACAGACCGGCGACGCCAAGAAAAACACCCACTAGCACTTTTAAGATAGTGGACCTTAGCCAAGTTTCCCAAACACGCAATATCATCGGTTTGTGCTCATAAATTAGTTCGTCATCAACAAACCCTCGCTGCAGTTCACTTAAGGAAGCTGGCAGCTCATGCTCCTTAAACTGCCCGGTAACGTTCCAGAACACTTTTTTATGTCCACTTACATGCCCATAAGATGCACCTGAATTGATACTAGTTATAAATATGCTCTCTATGCGCTCGACATGGTGAGCGATAACTTCTTCAACAATATCAATGTGATCTGCTGGGCATACCCTAGAAAGGCTACACTTTTTGAGATATGCACGACCCACAACTAAAATAGACGTTCGAAATTCTGTAAGTGCTAGCATACCAGCCCAAACTCCACGCCTACTGTTAGACAGCCAGCCATCGTGTTTAGCGATCATTTTGGCTTGCTCACGGCTATATTCAATCGAATAATCATGTTGCCGCGACTGGAGAATGCTCAGCAAACGATCTCTGATAATCTGACTACGAGCGGCCATAGCTAAGTTCGATAAACGTCTAGTGATTTAAGCGAATTTAAAATCACAGCAACTCGTCCATACTTCCATTTATTTGATCATTTGCCTGCAAACTTGAGATTGCTATGACCTTACCTAATGGAGTTAAGTGAAGAGACATAAAACCTGAACAATTGAACATATCTAGCTTTTTGCAGATATCTTCTTCTAGTCCTAATCTATCGCGCAAGGTATTCAAAGCAACACGCTCACCTTTAGCTGACAAAGCTTTTACCCACGTAAGATTTAGTTCAGCAGCTTCCTTCTCCGCAAGGCGAAATTCGACAGGAGGGGCGTTACGTACGCCCCTTACCGATACTGCATGGGCGTTGGATTGCTGAGGTTTTTGTAGCGGTCGCGCAGGCGGAGCTGGCGGTTGTCCTGCGGCATCAGATCGCCTTTGATGAAGACATGTGTTGGGAGGGTGACGAGTTCCAGCGGATCGCCCTCCCACACCACCACATCGGCGTCCATACCCGGCGCCAGCGTGCCGTAGTCATCATCGACATCAAACATCTCCGCGGGATTGCGGGTGATGGCTTTAAGCGCGGCGTCATAGGGCAAACCATTGGCGACAGCGATTCCGGCCAGCTGAGTGATGTTGCGCGGGTTATTAAGATCGTTGAACGAAATGGTCGCGATGGCAAATTTCACCCCGGCCTCGTGCAACAGCCGTGCGTTGTCTTTGGTGGCGTAGATGTTATCGAAAGTGGTCGGCAGGTTGTTGGACGGATCAATGATTACCGTGATCTCTTCATCGGCCAGATCCTCAGCCACTTTCCAGGCTTCCCTTGCGCTGGTGAAAATCATGCGAATGTCATAGTCGTCCGCGAGATCCATCAGCACGCGCATGTCAGCGGCGCGATTGACGTCCACCACCATGGGAATCTCGCCGCTCAAGACGAGCAACAGCGCTTCAAGGTCCAGATGATGCAGGACGTACTCACGGGTTCGGTTCTTTTCAAAGTCGCGACGGTTTTTATCAAAGTGCAAGGCATCCTCAAACGCTTGGCGCAAAAACACATCAAGTGCGCCACGTGCACCGCCCATAACGCTGGCAGAACGACCGCCAAAGGACGTGTACAACGCCGCTTCATCTTCTTCGACAATGTCGTCGTCGATGCCAAGATGAACGACGGCTCCAAGACCATCGAAGACGGCGCCCCACCCGGATGGGACTGTGACCGCCCGGGTAATGCCATCCAAACGTGTGATGGGAATCAATACTGAGTCCGGATTGAGTCCAGCGGCAACATTAAAGGCCGCGGTGAACGGTGCACCGGATAAACCATAGTCCTCCGCGGCATCGACTTGCCCAACTTCCAGCAAACCGATTTTGGTGACCACGTTCATCAGACCGGGCGTGACCGGGCGGCCAGCGGCATCGATTATGGTTGCGCCGTCCGGAATTTCAACAGCGCTGCCGACCGCGACGATTTCATCGTCATCGATCAACACGATGGCGTTTTCAAGCACGCCGGCATCGGTCATGGTGTGCACGGTGCCGTTGATGATGGCGGTCACGTCTGCCGCAGCCGGGTGAGACAACACCAGAACTGCTGCCCCGAAAAGAAGCGCTCTCATTTCAGGTCTCCCTGCTCGACGTACCCCACTTCAAAGTCCGACAAAAACTGCTTGGACGGATCATCACGATCATAAGTCAGCGCGCCATCAATATAGACCTGCTCCGCCTGGGTGTAGACCGAGAACGGGTCACCATTCCACAGCACCACGTCGGCCATTTTGCCTGGTTCCAAAGATCCGGTTTGATCGTCAAGCTCCAGCGCCTTAGCCGGATTGAGCGACAGCCAGGTCCAGGCGCGCGCCTTGGAGATGTTCAACCCGATGCGATTGCCGGCGGCCATGGCTTTGGCCGCTTCCTGATTGAGTCGTTGGATATCAACATTGGAATCCGAATGGACAATGGCACAGCCATTTTCCGCCGCATCGACCAAGGCAATGTTTTCACGAATGCCATCGAAGCTTTCGAGCTTGAAGCCCCACCAGTCGGCCCACATCGCGCCACAGACACCAGCCTCGGCCAACAGATCGGCGATCTTGTAGGCTTCCACGGCGTGATGGAAGGTGGTGACGTGATAGCCGAACTCCTTGGCCATATCGAGCACCAACGCCATTTCATCGGCACGGTAGCAATGCATCTGCACCAGAATGTCGCCGGACAGCGCCATGGCCAGAGTTTCCAGCTTTAAATCCCGCTTGGGTGGCTTGGCCGCCGGGTCGCCCTGTTGAACTTTTGAGTCATACAAATCCCAATCGTATTGATACTGGAGTGCATCGTACCAACCATCGCGATAGCCTGCGAAGTTGGCCATGCGGGTACTGGGACCGCTTTTGCTGCCATAGACGCGTTTGGGATTCTCCCCGCAGGCCATTTTAAGGCCCTGTTTAGCCCCCGGAAACTTCATGCCCTGGGTGGTGCGGGCGGGTACGTTTTTGACCACGACCGTGCGACCGCCAAACAGATTGGCAGAGCCAACCGAAATGTGCTGAGTGGTGATGCCGCCGGCGATGGCCCGCCCGAAGGCCGGGTCTTGCGGCCATACAGCATGCTCGGTCCAGACCTGTGCGGTATTGGGCGAGGTGGCTTCATTCACGTCGCCTGACTGTTCCGTGTCCGGCACCGGGCCGATGCCAATGTGGGAATGAATATCGATAATCCCTGGGGTCACCCATTTTCCGGCTGCATCCACCACAACGGCGTTGTCGGGAATGGCGATATTGGCCCCGATGGCGAGCACTTTGCTGCCAGCCATGACGACCGTGCCGTTGTCAATCTGCTGGCCAGCCCCATCCAGAATGGTCGCGCCAACCAAAGCGGTCACCGGCGCTGGGCGTGGCACATAGGTGCTGGGATAAGGATTGCGATTGACCGAGGCCAGCAATTTTCCGGCTGCCGACTGTTCCGTTTGCGCCACAGCCTCTGTGACGGTGGTCATGGTCCAAGCTGCCACCAAAGCCGTTGTCGTCAAAGCCGCTGCCGTGAATAAAATGTGGCGCATGCGCCCCTCCCATGTGTTCTGAACGTCCCAAACGTCCCATAAGATATGCCTCACCCTACCCCATACCCCGGGGGGCAAAACAAGCGCGATTGCGTTGCAGCGCAGAACCCCGCAAAATCATTTCAGGATAGATACGGTATTAGGATTGGTTTACTCATGAAACGTGCGCTGCACCTGACGATTTTGACCTTGATGCTGGTGGCGTCTGCTCTGGCCCCCACCACAGCCAGCGCGGAGAAGATGCTGCGAATCGGCACCGTGAGCTTACCGCAAGACCTGGGCAACCCCTATGGCTCTTATACCATCCCCTCTGTGGTGCCGGGACTGGCGGTGTTTGATTCTCTCACGGTCATCGACCTCGAGGGCACATTGCGGCCTTGGATCGCCGAGCGATGGGACAGCGTTGATCCGCTAACCTGGCATTTTTATTTGCGTCCGGATGTCTTTTTCTCAAACGGCGAGCCGTTTGATGCGGCGGCAGCAGCGGCAGCTCTGAATTATTTTGCCTCTGGCGATGGCCTGATTGAAGTGGTTGCCCAGTCGGTGATTGATGTCGCCAGCGCACGCGCCATCGACAGCTTGACCCTGGAGGTCAAAACCAAAGCGCCGAATATTCTTTTGCCACGACGACTCTCCGGCATTCGCATTCCCGCCCCCGGCCCCTGGGCCGCCCTGGGCCGCCAAGGCTTTGCGCAAGCGCCGGTGGGATCAGGGCCGTTTATCGCCACCCGCTGGGACACCACGCAAATTAATCTGGTGGCCAACCCCAACTCGTGGCGCGCGCCGCTGCTGGATCGGATTGAAATCAAAGCGGTGCCGGAAATCACCACGCGGCTGCAAGGTCTACTGACCGGGGCGCTGGATATCGCCTTTGATATTGGACCCGATGATGGCCCGTTGCTGGACGCCGCAGGGGCACGGCTGAATTTCCGCCCCTCGGGCCGGGTGCAACTGCTGACGTTTCTGTCCACCGGCGATAACCCGCTGGCCGATGTGCGCGTGCGCCAGGCGCTGAACTATGCCGTCAACAAACAGCAGATCATTGATATTCTGCTGGGCGGCGCAACCGAGCCGTCTGGTCAGGCGGCGGTGAAAGCCTCGTTCGGTTACAACCCGGACGTTAAAGCCTACCCTTACGACCCGGACAAAGCCCGGGCGTTGCTGGCGGAAGCCGGCTATCCGGACGGCTTCGATATGCCCGCCGATATGACCCTCGGCGCGATGGCGGGCGACGGCACGTGGTATTTGCAAATTGCCAGTGATCTGGCAGCTGTGGGTGTCAACGTGACATTTCAGTCTTACCCCTTCCCGGTTCATATTCGTAAAATCCGCCAGGGCGGCTGGAACGGCATTGCCTTTGGCATGGACTTCAACAACCTGCCGTCCTTGGACGTGCTGTGGCCGCTGCGCATTCATTCCTGCCTGTGGGCCGCGCCCTGGCATTGCCGCCCGGAATGGGTGCCGTTGATTGAAGATGCGGAACGGGAATTCGACTTGGAAGAACGCCGGCGCAAAACCCAACAGCTGGTGAAGCTCTACAATGATGAACCAACCTCCTTGTACCTGTGGGAAATGCCCGGCGTTGATGGCGTTGCGGCGCGGGTGTTGAACTACCAACCGCGTCACGCGTTCATCAACTTCCATGAGCTGGATGTAAAGGAGTAACCCCATGCTGGAACCCACACTGCTGGTCGCTCATATTGCCGTGCTGGGGTACTGGCTTGGTGCAGAATTCGTCATTAACAGTGGCTACCGCTATGTCTGCCGCGCGGCCTCTATGCCTTTTGAAGAGCGCAACAAGCTGATGGACCATGTTTTGGATGTGGACCAGCATGTGCGCTATGCGCTGATCCTGCAACTGGGACTGGGCTTTACCTTAGCCGCACTGTACGGCTTTGTGCCTGGCGGATCAGAGACAGCGATGGCAACCGCCGCGATAGCAATTCTGTGGCTTCTCTTTGTTGAGGTCATTCATCACAAACGCAAAGACCCTGCCGGAGCCGCCCTCGCCAGACTCGACCGGGGACTGCGGTATGTGGTGATGGTTGGATTGGCCGCTGCGGGATTATATGCCTTGGCAAACGGAACGAACGTGCCGTTCTGGCTGGCCTGGAAACTCATGCTGTTTGCCGGGGTGATGGCCTGCGGTGTGGGCATCCGGCTTTCGATCATCGATTTCTATCGCACCTGGGCCGTCATCAAACGGGATGGATCTTCTGACGCCCTGGAAGCAAAAATCCGCCATATCTATACCTACGGCACCGCCATACTGGTGGGGCTTTGGCTGCTGATTGGCGGCATTGTTATACTCAGCATTTGGAAACCCTAATGACCAAAACAATGATGCCCAAACTTACCCGCCGTCACATGGCCGGCATCACGGCTGGCGTCACAGCCGCCACCCTGGTCGCCACGCCGCACCGGGCGGGCGCACAAGAGGCTCGCTTGCAAAAGGACAACGCAGAAATGACCGATATGACGGATACGTTTGAACGCCTGCTCTCGGACTATGTGGCGCGATGGAATGATTACGATGCCGACGGCATGGTGCCCTTCTGGGATACCGCAGACCCGGGGCTGATTTATGTCGCCGAAGAAATCGACGCGCTGCGCGGTTGGCCGGCCCTTGAAAGTTATTTTCGTGGGGCCGACCCGGACACCACCGCCCATCTGATCACCTATCGTGACGTGACCGCGCGCGAGATCGCCCCGGGCGTGGTGCAGGCCTTCTGGACGATGAACTGGAATGTTTATTTCGCCACCGAAAAACTTTACCAGAAGCCCATCGGTGGTGAAGTCCGGGTGACCGCGCTGTTGCGGCAAAAGGACGAGGCTTGGAAATTCTTCCATTGGATTGAAGCGCCCCTGGCCTCCCTGATTCAGCTCAAGCGCGCCCACGAAGCCAACGTTGACCCCAAGCTGATTGAACACCTCAAAGCAAAAGGGATTGAGTTTTAGGGGTGCACAAACCCAAACACCGCCCCCTATAGTAGGATATGAACACCGACATCTTGCTCGCGATCGGCGGCGTTGGCCTGTTTTTGCTGGGCATGCTGATTCTGACCGACGGTCTGAAAGACTTGGCGGGCAACGCCCTACGCCGGGCCCTCGCGCGCTTCACGACCAACCCGGTTTCTGGCGCGGCGGCGGGGGCCGTCACCACAGCCGTCATTCAATCTTCAAGTGCGACCACGGTCACCGCCATCGGCTTTGTCGGTGCGGGTCTGATGACCTTTCCTCAAGCGTTAGGCGTTATTTTTGGTGCCAACATCGGCACCACCATGACCGGCTGGCTGGTGGCCTTGATTGGCTTCAAACTGCACCTGGGTGTGGTGGTTTTGCCCGTCGTGCTGCTGGGCGTTCTGCTGAAAATGTTTGGCCGGGGCCGAGCGCAGTCTGCGGGCTGGGCCTTGGCTGGGTTCAGCCTGCTGTTCATCGGCATCGATGCCATGCAGCAAGGTATGGCGGTATTTGAAGGCCGTGTGACGCCCAGTGATTTTCCCGGCGACAGCCTTATCGGTCGCCTGCAACTGGTGGGGATTGGCATTGCCATTACCCTGGTGACGCAATCCTCGAGCGCGGGCATTGCCACAGCGATGGTGGCACTGTCCACCGGAACGATTTCGTTTCCCCAAGCCGCCGCCATGGTGATTGGCATGGATGTGGGCACGACCTTCACCGCGTTTCTGGCCACCATCGGTGGGTCGACGGCGATGCGCCAAACCGGCTATGCGCATGTCGTTTACAATATCATGACCGGTGTTATGGCGTTTATCCTGTTGGGGTTTTACACCGCTGCCGTGCACGGCAGCTTGAGCGCCGGCAGTGGTGATGCGCAAGTCGCCCTGGTGGCGTTTCATTCTCTGTTCAACATCATCGGCGTGCTGCTGGTGCTGCCTTTTACAACGGCGTTTGCAAACCTGATTACCCGATTGGTGCCCGAGCGCGGCCCACATTTGACGACGCGCCTAGACGACCGCTTAATCCCAGACGCCTCGGCCGCCGTGGATGCGGCAGCGGCAACAGCGCAGGCTATTGCTTTGGATCTGTTTCAGATTCTTGCGGATTTGTTAGACCCGCATTTAAGAGACGATGCAGAGGAAGAACGCCTGGACGCAACGCGACGTGCCCTTAATGACACGCGCACCTATCTCAATCGGGTCAAAACAGACCCCAGCCAAAGCTTTGTCCATCTGCGGCATGTGGCAACGATCCATGCCATCGACCACCTGAACCGGTTGTATGTCCGCTGTAAAAATTCTGATCCCCTAAGAGTTCGCCGCTACGATCACCGTCTCAAACGTCTGGCGGGGCTATTGGAGCGCGTGGCAAAAAGGGTGTCGAACGACACCCTGAATGAACAGACAGAAGTCTCTCTGGATCGCGTCCGCGCCCTCTTGAGGACGCAGCGGCGCTCATACCGCCATACGCTGATTACTCGCGCCTCGCGGGGCGATATTGAACCGGAGCAAGTGGCGGATCGGCTGGATAGCATTCGCTGGCTTCACCGCAGCGCCTATCATGTGTGGCGGGCGGTACATCACCTCAGACAAGCAGAAGACACGAGCCTGTCACCAGATGTGGAAAACGGTCTTGCACCGCTGGCAACGCCAGCATCACCACAGACGTAACAACGGTCACTAAAAAAACAGAACAACGCTACGTTGGCGTGTGACCATCTTGCAGCCATTTGTACTGGTGCCAACCGGACGATCCCTCTTCCCAGGGGCGCTTGTCATCGACATAGCCGGGCCACACGGCTTCCACACCATCGATCAAATCTTGCGGGATCTCAGACCGCGACATGAGTTTGTGGCCCACCCAGCGCCAAACTACGAAATCATCGCGTTGTCCCATTTCCATCCACGGTGGCCACGGCGCGATAAAGCTCCAAATGTAGGAGCACGGCGCTTTGCTTATGGTTGGGTCGAGCAGTTCAGAGGCTCGTCCCATCAACGAGTAAGACATAGATGTTCGAAAACGTTCGCCGGTTGAGCCCAGGGGATATGCCTCGGGCTGCAGCAGGTTCTTCCGGTCACTCCAGAGGGTTGTTTCGTGAACCACCTGATCGCCCGACACCTGCCAATTGTCTGTAAACGTGCCGTAAGCGCTTTCGCCCTCGGCGGCCAGACTATGCACACCGTCGGATGGCCCGGACCGATAGTGCAGAACATCAACAGATTTTCCAGTGAGAGGGTTGTCCCAGGTGCTGAGGATTTGACGAGAGTCAGGGTCTACATACAGACCGAGATCATAATCGGTGCTGAGGTATCCGCCGGCACCATCCGGCCGCCAGTTGGCTTTTTGCAAGCCCCAGAAACCAATGATGGGGCGGGGGACTTCTCCAGGCACCGCCTGAAAAATATTGCCGCTGTATACCTGATAGACGGTCTCATCCGCCGTCGAGCCGCGTAACTTGACGTAGGCGTCCAGATTTGTTGCCGGGTCAGACAGGTCTAACGTTTGGGGCTGCGCCCGTGTCCTAGTGGCTGTCGCAGTGGCGGTGGCGACCGATAAGCTAACACCACCGGCAGCGGCCAGGGCGTATCTGCGGGTTAATTTCTGAGTCTTCATCATAAATCCTATGGCAACTGGCCTATGGCAACTGATCAAGGGTCTGGCGGAAATCATACCCTTCACGATGGCAGTGGCCCAGAACCGAGCCAAGATTAAAACCAACGCGGCGGGCCTCAACATCTGTCAGCGCATACCCGACCATGGTCGCCTGGCCCTTTTTCTGCAGAGACAACAGCAAGAAGTCGGGCCGTTCGCTATAAAACGGGTATTCTTTATCGCGCATACGAAGGCCATACACATCGCCATTCTCGTCGGGATCAAACCACACCAGGCCGCCCTGGCTGTGGAGACGAATGTCTTTGACAGACCGCGCCTCACGGCCATCTTCAGTGCGGAAGGTCACTTCACACTCAAAAATCTTAGAACGGCGCATGCGGAACGGTTCGTCCACCGGCAAACCCACATGAAGGCTGTCGTTAGAAACCAGGAAAGACGAGTCCACCAGCCAGAGCTTAGTCTCAGACAACGTCCAGCGGTGCACCGAGTAGCGCAACAGATCGCCTTCGCCAAACTGGCAGGCTTTGGGTTTCATGTTGGCGACGTATTGATCGGCCTCCCGGCGCCAGAAAATGTCGCAGTTTTCGATAAAGAAAATATCGTCTGCGGTCAGGTCCGCCAGCTTTGACGGATCGAGATGCGCGTTGAGGGCTTTGCCGGGGTCCTTGAAGAAGCCCTGCTTCATGCGGATGCTTTGGTCTTCCGGCTCGGAGATAAAAACGGCAATGCGCTGACGTGCGACGTCTGTGGGATCATCATTAATATGGTGCTGAAGGTAAAAAACGTGCTCGCCAATGTTGGGTAAGTCGAGCCGTTTGTGGGCGGCATGCATGCGCAGGTGTTTTGGCTCGCCTTCGCCGCCGTTGCGGGTATAAAACCAGCGCTGTTCTTCGTTGTCGAATTCACCCTCAAACCAGTCGGTGAGGATGAGGAGATCCCGCGCATTGGGGTCCATATCGCCTTCGGCGACGACACCTCCTGATAACATCAAAATCCATAAAGAAACGATGGCTGCAAAAAATCGCATGTCTTTATCCCACCATCTCCAAACTATCGAAGGCAGCCCGCTCGCCGGACTCAAACGCCCCTTCCATGCCGCGCTCCAGCAAGGCTGTATGTTCGCCGCAGAAATGAATGTTGCCATGGTTGGCGCGCATGTTGCCTGCGTACTTGGTGATCTGACCGGGACGCCAGAACACCCAGTCGCCCGCGCCGTGGACATCACGATGACAGGACTGCACCAAAATAGGTTTCAGCGCCCCCTTGGTTGACGGACGAATACGTGCCAACTCCTGCAAGGTGTAGGCTGACGCCTGAGCGTCGGTCATGTAATCGTACTTATAAGCTTCATTGCCATTGATAAAAGCGATGGCCGAGGTCGCTTCGCCGTCATCCCCACGGTTCAGCACGGCAAAACGTTCAATGGGACCATCGGTCCAGATGCTGGCCTGCAACCCATCTTCCTTCCAGTATTCTTTTTCGATCAGGAAGTGGACCTGAATGGAAATACCGTAATCAATTTCATCGATAGCGCTTTCCATCAACATCGGTAGGCGCGGGGTAAATTTCATATGACGCAGCACCGGGTACGGCACAGAGCAAATCACCTGATTGGCCTGGTAGATGGTGCCATCAACACAGTGGACGGTGACCAAAGTGCCGTCATCTTCGATGGTGTGAACGGTCTTGTTCAGTTCCACGCCGTTCTCCAGGCTCTCCGCCATGGCAAACGGCATCAGCGAATTGCCGCCTTTGACCTGTAGTGAGGCTGGACGTTCGTTATTCGCCAAAGTTGCACTGCGATTAAACTCTCCAACCGCATAGCGGCGGATTTCATGCAATGCAGAGGTGTTGTCGATGTGATCCGTGTGGATGACCACGTTCATAAGATCGATGGTTGCTTGGTTATAGCCCAGCGTTTCCCGCAGATACTGCGAATGGGGAATATCGAACTGCTGAAACTCTGGTAAAATCCAATCGTCCAAGGCCCTTCCAGACAACGGGCTGTTGCGGTGAGACAGCGTTGCCAGCAATTGATGTGGCAGAAGTTGACGGTCCTCACCGTCCAACGGGTTCAGTGCATGGCTCGGCCATTCTTCCGCTGTGATGTTCTGGTCTTTAATGCGATAGAGCCAGCCACGTGACGCGCCCAGCTGAACAGGCGGTATCAAGTCCAAGCCCAGGCGTTCAGCCGTATCAATCATGCGGGCGTAGTTGCCGCCGATCAGCTCACCTGCGGCTTCCGGACGTCCCGGCACATCCATCAAGGTATAGACCCGGCCACCAACGCGGTTGCGGCCTTCCAACACCTGCACTTTCATGCCTTGCTCTTCAAGCAGCATGGCAGCATTCAGACCCGACAGCCCCGACCCGATGACGATGGCATCGAATTTCTTGGTGGCCGCCCTGAGTGGCTTGGGAGCGACGCTGGCAAACGTGCCTGCGGCCACGACTGAGGAAAGCAAGGATCGGCGGTTGAGCATGATTTTTCTCCTGAGTTGCACCGCTAGAGTGACTCGGGTCAGGCTTGATCTGCAAGCCTCGGCAACTCCAGCGAACGGCTTGGCCCTTAAGTCCCTGGAAAGCCTGGCTTTTGACTGACGCTTAGCTGGTATTTGGATATCTTGCGCTGGGCATTGGCTAAGTCTTTAGCAGCTTTTTCTTTCAGACCTTCGTGGCACCCAGTGAAACCGACAGCGGCAATTGTGGCAGGTGTGCAGGCAGACGGAACATGCGTGGTTCATCGGGATCCGGCACCATCAGCGTGGCAAACTGCCACGCGACCGTGTCATACTCATGCAGAAAATCGAGCGTCATGCCTGCGTCTAGAAGTCCGCCGATAATTGAGGACAGCGGGTGAGCCCAATCGTAACTGCGGCTGCTGTCGAGTGGCATAGGCTCGCCGGTGTAGGTGATTTCTTCATCAAAAGACATTGGCGAGTCGACTTCTGTGCGCCAGGGATACTGATGGACCAGCTTGTCCCCTACTTCCTCCATCAGCAGCATCGTGGGGTGCCCATCTGCGAAATACAAACGGCCACCGGGTTTGAGCATGGCCGCGACAACCTTCGCCCATTTCTCGATGTCTGGCAGCCAGGTGATGGTGCCCCAGGTGGTATACACAAGATCGAATTTCTGTTTGATGAGCTTGGGCGTTTCATAAAGATCCCCCTCAACAAACGTCGCGTCCAATCCTGTTGCTGTGGCCAGGTCGCGCGCCGCTTTGACCGCCGACGGTGAAAAATCTAAACCGGTAACATTAGCCCCACGGCGGACCAAACCAAGACTGTCCATGCCAATGTGACATTGCAGATGCAGAACATCCAAACCGGAAATATCGCCGATCTCGCTGGCTTCAATCGGAAACAACGGGTCCCAACCGGCTTTGAATTTTTCCAAAGGGTATGACCGCAAATGCAGCGGCACGCGGCCTTCCCAGTTCTTGAGATTCGTCTCATTAAATTTGCTCACGGGGCTTCCTCCTGACTGGGCAGCAGGCCGTGCTTACGTAAACTGTTGCGCAGCTGATTATAGGTCAGGCCCAGATGCTCGGCGGCGCTTTTTTGGTTGTGCCGACACGCATCCAGCGCCGTTTCAAGAATGCGCTTCTCAAAAGCAGCGGTTTCCGTTTTAAAATCACAGGGCATACGACCCGGTATATTTTCACCTGCGTTTTTCACTGGCACGACCTCGGTCGCAGATGCGTGTGCATTGGGCGTAAAGGCAACCATGCGGTAGGGAGATGCAAAGGGGTCGAGAATAATCGCAGTGTCGTCGATGGGCTGCCCAGAAGGTTCACAGGATGCCACCGCGCGCTCCACAACGTTCCTCAACTCCCGCACATTGCCCGGCCAGGGGTGCGAGTCCAGAGCGGCAATAGCCGCAGCGTTGAACCCGGGAAACACCGGCCAATCGAGTTCATTTGCCATCGCACGCCCAAATACGTCTGTCAGCATTGGCACATCACCGGTGCGCGCCCTAAGCGGCGGCAAAGTGAGAACATCAAAGGCCAGGCGGTCGAGCAAGTCCTCTCTGAATTTTCCGGCGGCGGCGAGGGCGGGAAGGTCAGCGTTGGTAGCTGCAACAATGCGCACGGACACACTGATGGTTTCAGATCCGCCAAGGCGCTCAAACTCGCCGTATTCAATAACTCGGAGAATCTTCTCCTGAACGGCCATGGGCGCGTTGCCGACCTCATCCAGAAACAACGTGCCACCATCGGCCCGCTCGAACCGTCCGGCCCGCCGCTGGGCGGCGCCTGTAAACGCGCCCGGCTCGACCCCGAACAGTTCGGCTTCCAACAAAGAGTCTGGAATTGCGGCGCAGTTGATGGCCACGAAGGGTCCACCCCAGCGTCCGGAAAGATAATGCACCCGGGCCGCGGAGAGTTCCTTACCCGTGCCACGCTCGCCGATAATCAGAACCGGGCGATCAATAGGCGCGACCCGGGACAACTCGTCCATATGGGTCAGAAAGGCCGGGGATTGACCAAGAGGTGCGGGGCGATCTGTCATTATTTATTATAGATATATATTATTATATTTTACTATTAGTTATTATTTTTTTACATATTAATGTTAGCATGAAAAACAGTAAGTCATTGATATTTATTGTTTTTATGATCCAACCACAGTTGGCACGCTTTGTGCATTTCATAGCGCATCTGCTGAAAATTCTCTTCAGCGCCAAACAACCAAAGGACTGCGCACCATGGGTATCTTTTCCCGCCTCTCCGATATCGTGAACTCGAACCTGACCAATCTGCTCGACCGTGCCGAAGACCCCGCCAAGATGATCCGCCTGATGATTCAGGAGATGGAGGACACCCTGGTTGAAGTGCGCTCAGATGCCGCCCGACTGATTGCGGAAAAGAAAGAAGCCGCACGCCGCATTGATCGCCTGACCACCGCCGAAGACGAATGGACCACACGCGCCACGCTGGCCCTTGAGCGGGATCGCGAAGACCTCGCCAAAGCGGCCCTGGTTGAAAAGACCAAGGTTGTTGAAACAGCGAAGATCATTGCTGAGGACTTAGCCGAACTTGATGAGCGGCTAACCGGCCTGGATGCAGACATCTCACGCCTGCAAAATAAGCTGCAAGAAGCGAAAGCGAAGCAACAGACGCTGATTGCCCGCTCTTCGACGGCACAGTCCCGGCTGAATGTGCGTGAGACCCTTTACGATGGCCGTGCCGATGCCGCCCTCGCCCGGTTCAGTTCGATTGAAAAAAAGGTCGACGAAATGGAAGGGCTGGTAGAAGCGTATGACATGGGCGGCAAGAAATCCCTCGCCCAGGAAATTGCTGAGTTGGAAGCCGAGAGTGATATCGAAGACGAACTGGCAAAGCTGAAAGCAAGCTTGTCGGGCGCTGATAAAACGAAAACCGGAAAGCCCAATACAACAGATGACGTAAAAATCGCCTAAGCACGACTTACCATGTGTGCTAAAGCAAAAAAGCCTCGTCAGATTCAACGGTGATTTATGGATTTTCTACAGTTTCTATTCGTTCCGACCATTCTGTTCATCACCGTGCTCGGGCCGATTTGGGTGACCATGCATTATAGGGCAAAACGGCGTGAAGCGCAGACCTTGTTGTCTGAAGAAAACGAAGCGCTTGAGACTCTCGCAGAGGCCGCGGACAGAATGGAAAAACGCATTGAGTCGTTGGAGAAAATTCTCGACTCAGAAGATGCGAATTGGAAGGACAAAGTACAATGAGTAAGAAGTGGGATAGAATATATCTGGATAAAGAGAACGCCTGGGTCTCGGGCGTGTGCGCTGGCCTGGCGCGCCACTTCGATTGGGACGTTAAGATTGTTCGCATCGGCTTCTTTCTCGGATGCTGGGCGTGGGCCCCAATTTTCATCCTGAGTTATATCGCCCTGGCGTTCTTTCTTGATCCCCTGCCAACAGAGGATCTGGACGTCGATCTCAAAGCCATGGAAGAAGCGGCAAAACCCGCCCGCCCCGGATCAGCGCGCCGCAAGTTTGCAACCACGTCTGAGCGCTATCAAAAGCTTGAAGAAAGATTGCGCGCGCTGGAAAGCGTGGTGACGTCGCGGGCCTTTCAGATGGATCAGGAATTGGGCCGACGTTAGAAAAATCCCCGCGGAGAAAAGCAATATTACCCTCCCCCTACAAACTTAACCTCACGTCGGCATGCCGCACGTGAGGTTCTTCTTTGGGCAGAGGTTTCAAGACCTTTCGACCTCTTCACGGAGAAGTTCAAGAGCGAGCCACTCTTCTTCTGCCGCTGCCAAACGGGCTTCCGCGGCTTCCAGCTCCGCCGTTGCTTTGGTAAATCCATCAGGGTCACGGGCGTAAAAACCCGGATCAGTCAAATGCGCCTGAAGATCGGTCATACGGGTCTGCAAACCTGCCATCTCTTTTGGCAGGCTTTCGAGCGCAAATTTATCTTTAAATGAGAGCTTACGACGCGTGCCACTTGAGCCGGAGTTGGCATTTGTCTTGGAGCGCTTTGCCCCCTTAGATTTTGATTTCTGTTCAGCCGCCACACCACGAGCGCTGTCCATATCTTCGACACCCGAACCGCGTTGCGCGATCATATCCGAGTATCCGCCCGCATAGTCCAGCCAATGGCCCGGCGAGTCAGACGCAATCACTGAGGTCACAACACGATCCAGAAAATCCCGGTCGTGACTGACCAGCAGCACGGTACCCTCGTAATCGGCCAGCAGTTCTTGCAGGAGATCGAGGGTCTCTAAATCGAGGTCGTTGGTGGGCTCATCAAGGACCAGGAGGTTGGATTTTTTTGCCAACGCACGCGCCAACATGAGACGACCGCGCTCACCGCCGGAGAGGACCGTGATCGGCGTATTGACCATGTCGGGCGAAAACAGAAAATCTTTCATGTACCCGATGACATGGCGCGGCGTGCCCTGAACATCGACATTATCGCCAGAGTCGCCAGTCAGCGCCTGCTTTACGGTCCATTTTGGATCAAGGGCATCACGGTTCTGGTCCATGGTTGCAAGATCGAGAAAGGTGCCCATGCGGACCCGGCCCGTATCTGGCTTGAGACCGCCGGTGAGCATATTCAACAGGGTGGTTTTACCCGCACCATTCGGGCCGACGATGCCAACCCGGTCGCCCCGCTGTATGCGGACCGAGAAATTCTCAATCACGGTTAAGCCGTCAAAGGACTTTGAAATGTCTTTGGCCTCAATCACCATTTTGCTTGAGGCATCAGACTCGCCAACCTGAAGATTGACGTTGCCAACACGGCCGCGATGTTCGCGCCGGTCTTGCCGGAGGGTATGCAGAGACTCCAACCGCCGCACGTTGCGCTTGCGCCGACCACTGACGCCATAGCGCAACCAATGCTCTTCGCGCACAATTTTACGATCGAGTTTTTGCTGGGTGCGGTCTTCCTGATCAATGATCTCATCGCGCCAAGCTTCGAAATGCGAGAACCCCTTGTTCAAACGCCGGGTTTGCCCACGGTCCAGCCATACGGTTGCCTGCGATAAATCTTCCAGGAAGCGACGGTCGTGACTGATCAGCACAAGTGCGCGTCGCAGACTTTTGAGTTCTTTCTGCAACCACTCAATCGTCGGAAGATCGAGATGGTTGGTTGGCTCATCCAGAAGAACGACATCCGGTCGGGGGGCGAGGATTCGCGCCAGGGCGGCGCGGCGGCGCTCCCCACCTGACAAATGGGCTGGCTCCTCTTCTCCTGTCAGTCCGAGTTGCTCAAGCAGATAAAGCGCCCGATAGGGATCATCGCCATCTTCCAGACCTTCTTCCACATAGCCAAGCGTGGTGCTGTAGCCCGTCAGATCTGGCTCTTGCGGCAAATACCGCACCGTAGCCCCCGGCTGCACAAAACGTTCGCCGCCCTCAAAGTCAATCAAGCCTGCCGCAATTTTAAGCAAGGTGGATTTGCCGGAGCCATTGCGCCCCACGAGACACACCGTCTCTTCGGGCATAACCATCAATTCAGCCCCTTGCAGAACAGGGGCTCCGCCAAAGGTTAGGTGAATATCTTGTAGGGTGAGTAAAGGAGGCGCGGCCATGGCGCTGCGTGTATCGCCTCAGCGGCTCTTTCGCAAGAGATGTTGTTGGTGTTGAGCCGGCTTTAGCGCCACGTCACGTCTGGAAACGCCCGAACCTTTTCTTCACTCTTTTTGCGCTCGTAATAGGGAATACTCTGATCGTTGTCGCTGCGGGCCTGGTCATCATGGGCTTCAGCCGCAGCTATTATTTTTTCCGCCATCTCTGGTTTGAGCACAACGACCCCATCAGAATCAGCGAGAATAATATCACCAGGGTTAACAATCACACCGCCACAAATCACCGGCACATTCAGGGAACCTGGATGGTCCGCGCCTTTGGCCGTGGGGGAGACCCCACGCACAAACAAGGGAATCTGAGGCCGTTCACGAGCCAGCAGGCTGGAATTCATGCAACTGCCATCAATCACGATTCCCACAACCCCCGCCTTTGCCGCCGCAATGGTCATGGACATCCCCCAAGCCGCAATCTCCGTGTGTCCGCCAGCGTCCACCACCAACACGTCACCGGGCTTGGCGTATTTCGGGGCGAGTTCTCCCATCAAACGGTCGTCCCAATAGTCTGGCCTGACGGTGAAGGCCGGGCCACAGATGCGCCACGCGGAATCCAGCGGCTTAATATCGGGATGGGCCACCTGACGCGGTCCAGCCTCAAAACCGGCCACCCCAACATGCTGCTTAGCTACTTTTTCGATCAGGGCCGGATCGGGCCGTTTAAAGTCTGTGATGATGTCGTGCATGATCTTTGCCCCTGCGCTAATCTAGTGTCATGATCAACCTTACCTCAGTTCTTTGTGGGCGAGCTATCCCTGAGCAAGTCCGGAGCCTATGCAGCCGCCTCAAGCTCACCCTATGCGCGGCTTTGATTGCAACTGCAATGCCTGTTTCGTCTCAAGCAGACACAACATTGCGGGTGGCTGTCCAGTCTTTGCCGGCCGCGCTGGGCAACGTGCATCGTTCGACCAGTTCCTCTGAGCTATACTCTTGGGCCGCGATGTTTGACCCCCTCACCCTGGTTGCCGAGGATGCCACGGTGCAGCCGTGGTTGATGGAAAGCTGGGAGGCCGTGACCCCAACCACCTGGCATTTTCGCCTCCGCCAAGACGTGACCTTTCATAACGGTGAGCCCTTTAATGCGGACGCTGTTGTCAACACACTTAGCTATTTGACGTCTGAGGCAGGGCGGCGGGAAGCGCTTTCAAGGCTTACCAATTCTATTTCAGAGGTCCGCGCGCTTGATCCGTACACGGTTGAAATCAGCACCCAGTATCCCAACCTGATGCTGCCGGCCGAGCTTGGTATTATTCGCATTGTCGCGCCCAAGCACTGGCAAGATCTGGGGCCAGAGGCTTTTGCGCGCGACCCGGTTGGCACGGGCCCCTTCAAGGTGGAGACTTGGCGCCCTGGGAAAATCTCTCTGAGTGCCTTTCGTGCGGGCTGGCATAGCCCAGGGTATGACGCCTTAGAGCTCAATCAATTGAGCGATCCAACGTCGCGGACTCAGGGCATATTGGCTGACAATCTGGACATTGCCTTGGTCATTGGACCAGACGAGATTGAAACGCTGGCCACTTCGGGACACACCCATCATGTCAGCCGTGGCGTCGGTGCCATGGGCATTGCCTGGCTTCCACAAAAAGGCGGGCCTATTGCCGATGTGCGTGTGCGCCGGGCCCTAAACTTCGCGATCAACCGGGATGCTTACATCGCGGCCTTACTTAAAGGCAGCACATCTGCGGCCACACAGGCGACACCTGCGAATGCGCTGGGCTGGGATCCGGACCTTCCCGCATGGACCTATGATCCTGAAAAAGCAAAGTCCATGTTGATCGATGCTGGCTACGGCGATGGCTTTAACCTGGTCATTGAACTCGCGGCTGGCGGCGCAGCAGCCGATACAGCGATTCACCAAGCGATTGCCCAGGACCTAGCCAAGATCGGCGTTGGCCTTGAGGTGCGTACCATCACCATCCCTGACATGATCACGAAGTTCACATTTGGCGGATGGGAAGGCAATGGCTTCAACATGGACTTTAACGTCAAGCCAAGCTTAGATGCCCTGCGCCCGTTTGTCGGTTGCCTGACCAGAGATCTGTGGCACTGCCGCCCCGAATTGGCCGAGAGAACACAAGACGCGCAGGCGGAATGGGACCCAGAAAAACGCCTCACTTTGGTGCGCGGTTTGCTCAAGGCGTATCATGACGACCCACCTATGCTTTACATGCATGACACCGTGATGTTTGACGGTTTGAGCAAAAATGTGCGCGGGTACAATCCGGTTAATCTGATTATTAACTACCGTGATCTAAAGCCCAATTAACATCCGACGCCGGTTTCCAGCGAATCACCAAAGAACAAAGTTAGCAGCGACATTCAGCCGCCTGCCCGCAGCCTGACAACAACAGATAGCGCAAAAACGCCTAGGTCTATGATCTAAAATGCTTTTTCACGGTGCTAGAGATTTATTCGCAGTTGGCCCCGGGCCCCAATGCGCGTCTGAGTTGATTTTGTGTCGAAATCACCTTAATCATTAGGAACTAATAGGCAGTTCCGTCTGTTATGTTGGGGCTATGCTGACTATGCTGCCTCAATTTTGGGGGTTAGTCTGCCGTTCGCAGTCTAGTTTGATTTGGCACCCAGCTGCCATTGCGAAAGCAGTTTATGAAGAAGTTCGACAAAGATAAGCTCGCGGAACTCGATATCTATTTGGGAGAGCCGAACGAGCAGGTGAGAGAAGGCCTGCGGGCCATGCTGCGTTCGGAAGGACTGCGCCGCACGCGTACCTTTACGCGCATGGACGACCTGATGAATGCCATGAAAGAACGGTCACCGGATTTGTTGATTGTTGCCGATGACATGGACCCCGAGATTTTTCAGATCGTTAAAGACATCCGCCATCATCGTATCGGCAGAAATCCGTTCATTGTCATTAGCTTCATGGTCAATGCGGAAGAAGATCGCGCGATTAAGAAAGCCATTCTGGCCGGGGCGGATGACGTCATGATCAAGCCTGTCGCCCCGGGGCGTTTGCTTGAGCGAGTTAGTCAACTTGGGACCAAGCGTCTGCCATTTATTGCGACAACAGATTACGTGGGGCCTGAGCGGCGACGCGGTGACGGCAGCCGCCCGTCTAAAATTCGTCAACTTAAAGTCATCAACACCCTTCAGGCTAAGCTGGAAGGCAAGCGGGTGACATCCGTCGATCTTGCGCGTGGCGTCGAACACTGCATGAACGAAGTCATGGCTGCGAAGCTGGACTCACATGGTTTGCGTTTGGGCTATGTGTGCAACCTGATCCTAAAGGCTTATGACGAGAAAAACGTCACCAAAGAGGTTGAAGAAAACCTTATCGTTCTGGTCACCGTGTTAGAGGATGCGGCAAAAACCGCGAAAGGCGTCGGTGAAGCAGAACTCTCAGCTATTTGTGTTGATTTGGCGCGTCAGGTCGAAGAACTGGCCGAGAAATACGAGGAGCCATCAGCGAGTGAACTTGCTCTTATTCGCAAGCTGACGAAGGCCTTTGAATTAGCAAAAGGCAATTCTAACGTCCCCCCAGCTCCAAAACCCGCGCCCGCCCCAGCTCAATCGGGGACCTCTGGTGGGCCAACGAGCCCGGCCCCGCCGGCACAAAAGAAGGCTGAACCGCCCGAAAACCCTGGCACGGGCAATGGCGAGGGTCCAGGCAGCAAGCGCGCAGCGGCCCAATAGAGTCCTTCCACCGGCTTCATAACGCTGTGATTGTTTTCAAGTGGACCAAAAAAACGGCACATTGCCCCCCTGCCACGCAAGACCATATTACTCAAACTCCAGTGTTTACTTGCCTCATGGCGGTTGATCGCCGATCATAGGGAATTAGCGATACGGATATCGCTGAGTGGGGAATTCTCAAGGCAACTTTAAAAACTTATGTCCCAACTGGACCGCGCAAACCTCGCTTCCATAACCGTCTACATTGGTGAAAAAGACTATCACCAACGTCAAAAGTTACGGGAGATGTTCCTCTCTGAAGGAATTAAGAACATCTCGACACATGCCAATGTGGCGAGTCTGCGTACGTTGATGTTCGAAGTGCCCCCCGATTTATTGGTTTTGTCTGATGACTTTGACCCGGATGTTTTCGAAGTCGTCAAAGAGGTGCGTTTTAACCAGCTAGGCGGGAACCCGTTTATCATTATCAGCGTATTGGTCGGCCAACGGAATGGCCACAACATTCAAAAAGCCATTGAGGTCGGTGCCGATGACGTTGTTATCAAACCGCTCGATCCGAAAAAAATACATGAGCGTCTTCGCCTGATCACCTACCACCGTCAGCCGTTTGTAGCGACGTCCGAGTACGTTGGCCCCGATCGCAAGAGTGATAAGGTCAGCCACCCAGGTGCGCGCCGTGTCAATGTGTTAAACACGATGCGCGAAAAAGCGGATGGTCGTAAATTTGAACCTTGGGAACTCAAAGAAGCCATTACAGACTCTCTCAGCGCAGTGGTTGAAGCCCAACTTACAAGTCAAAGCATGAAAATGGGTCAACTGTGTGACGTGATTCTCGACGCCCATAAAAGCGGACACATTACAGAAGAGCTGCGCGATAACTTCACAGCCCTCACGGCTATATTGCGCGAAGCTGCAAATATGGCCCAAACCTTAAAAGATAATTCTTTGGAAAGTCTCTGCCTGTCTTTGGCAGAGAACGTTGCGATGATGGAGATCAACTACGAATCTTTGGAAGACGGCGACATTGATTTGATCCAAAAGCTCTCACAGGCGTTCCGCATGGCCATCGACTCTGCCGCCCAACGCAAGCAAAATGAAGAAGATGAGTTGACCGCAAAATATGACGGACGCATCGCAGGTAATTCCGTGGATATCTAAAATGGGAGCAAAGATGCGCTTTTTTAATACGTTGACCGTTTCCTTCAGTCTCTTCATCTGTGGTTTTATTGGCCTGCCTGCTCACGCACAGCCTAAAGAGACAATGACGCTCCGGGTTTCTGCCTATCTGTCTCCGCTAAGTCATAGCGTTGCGCATATTTATAAACCCTGGATGGAGCGCATCACTGAAGCCTCAAACGGACGCATCAAGTTTGAAACTTTTTGGGGTGGTGGCTTGGGTCGCAATCCTTACAAGCAATTTGATCTGGTAAAGGCAGGCATCACTGACATTGGTCTGGTACAACCCAGTTACACGCCTGGTCAGTTCCCTCAACTTCAAGCGTTTGAACTGCCCTTTATGATGCGGTCATCGACAGAAGCGAGCCTGGTGGCTTGGCGTTTATATGAGCGTGGTCTGTTGAAAGGGTTTGAAGATGTCAAACTCATCGGACTGTGGACTGCAGAACCCAGCAATTTGTATACACGCGATCCCATCAAAAGTTACAAAGACATTGCCCGCATGAAAATCCGTTCCGTGGGGCGCCTTGAGGGTGACTTTCTCAGCAAGATGGATTCTGTGCCCGAAGCGCTGCACCCAGCGGATGCCGTTGAAGCGCTAAGGCGCGGCACGATTGATGGTGCAATTCAAGGCTGGATCGCCATTAATACCTTCCAGACTTACCGGGAAACCAGTTATGTCATCACCGCCCCTCTTGGCACAGTCACCTTTGGGATCATGATGAACAAAGATAAGTGGGAGCAGGTTCCTGCTGATCTGCAACAAATCATCAATGACAACAGCGGCGATTATATCGCGTTGCTGGGTGGGCAAGCGTACGATCAAAAACAGGCCGAGATTTCAGCCCAACTGAGAGCAGACGAACATCTTATTTTTGTTGATGCCGATCCTGCAGAACTCGAAGAAATGCAAACCTATGTCAAACCGATTGCAGACACCTGGGCCGAGCGCACGCCATTTGGTGCCGAAACTTATGAAGCGATCCAAGACATTCTCAAAGACCTGCGGCGTCGGGAGCGCCAATCCTGATGTCTGAGACCTCACACGACACCCGCACCTCGACGCAACTCCTAGATCGTGCTGTGGATACTATGGCCATCATCGGATTTACCGGTCTAGTCATTATTGCGTTCATGACCGTGGTCGATGTGTTTCTGCGCTACATGGGTCTGCCTCGCATCCCGGGCCTGAATGATATCGAAGAAGTAGCCTTTGCTATTGTTATCGCCAGCTGCTTTCCAGCTGGCTTAAAAAAAGGCAACGCTGTGACTGTACGTGTGCTTGGAAAAATCTTAGGGCCCAAAGCGCACAGCAAGCTTGATGTCATTGGCGCAGCATTCATGCTGACCTTCTTTGTGCTGACCGCCTGGCAATTTGTTGCCTTTACTATTGATTACGCCGCCACAAACCGCACGACATCAACATTGGAGTGGTCTGTCACGCCGGTCTGGAGCGTCGTCAGCCTGATTATGGTCGCTTGTGTTTTGGTCCAAAGTTGGGTGCTGAGAGAAACCGTGTCAGCGGCCAAGGCTGGCAAACCCATCGAACATGAAGCAGAATCACTCTAGGACCGCATAAAACATGGAACCTCCTGTCATTGGCGGCCTAGTCGTCGCCGGAATGTTTGTGATGATCGCGCTTCATGTGCCTATTGGCATCGCCATGGCCATTGCGGGGTTTATTGGAACGGGCGTGATCATCGGCTTTGAGCCTGCCATCGCGCTCTTTGGTATTGAACCTTCGGCGGCCATTGCCAGCCAGGAATTGGCCATCATCGCGCTGTTTCTGTTGATGGGAAATTTTGCCGCCGCAGCGGGTTTGTCCGGCGATCTGTACCGTCTTGCGCAGGCGTTCCTGGGGCATCGCAAGGGCGGACTGGCCATGGCGACTGTTGCGACCTGCGCTGGATTTGGTGCGGTCTGCGGTTCGTCCCTGGCGACCACGGCCACCATGACCCGCATTGCCCTGCCAGAAATGGACAAACGCGGCTATGCGCGACGCCTGTCAACGGGGTCCATCGCCGCTGGCTCTACGCTAGGGGTGATCGTGCCGCCCTCTGTGTTGCTGGTGCTTTACGCCATTCTCACAGAACAGTTTGTCACGGCGCTCTTTGTCGCCGCCCTCGGACCAGCGCTGATTGCTGTCTTTTTGTACATGATCACGGTGTTCACCTACGTGAAAATCTCACCAGACTCAGGCCCCGCGGCAGAGCGGGTTCCGTGGTCAGAGCGCCGCCAAATCCTCAAAAAAAGCTGGGGCGTTGTGACCCTGGCGGTGATCGTTTCTGGCGGTATTTACTCTGGTCTCTTTACGGTGAATGAAGCAGCCGCCGTGGGCGCAACCGTGGCCATTGCCTTTACCGCGTTGCGCGGGCATCTCAACCGCAGTGTATTCTTCGCCAATCTTAAAGAGACAGCCGCGAGCACAGCCTTGATCTACTTGATCATTATCGGCGCATCGATTTTCTCCTACGCCATTACGCTGTCACATCTGCCGGACATTATCGTCAGTTCGATTGAAAACCTCGGGCTTCAACCGCTTCTGGTGATTTTGATGCTGCAAGCCATGTACATTATTCTCGGGGCGATTTTCGATACGGTGGCGGCCATGGTGATCACGCTGCCGTTCGTGTTCCCGTTGATCACGGGCATGGGCTACGACCCCATCTGGTGGGGCGTGATTAACGTGGTGGTGATGGAAATGGGCATGATCACACCGCCCATTGGTTTGAATGTGTTTGTCATGCACGGCATGAATAAAGATGTGTCTCTCAGCACGGTCTATGCCGGCATTTGGCCGTTCTTGTTGTCTGACTTTGTCAGGTTGATCATTCTCACCTTGTTCCCTGTACTCACCCTGTGGCTGCCCAAAGCCCTGGGTTTGATGTAGAGGAAAGGAAAGGAAAGCACTGCAATGGACGGGACACCGGACTCTGGCGGCATGGTGCAATGGCTCGGCGAAGTTGTCGGCGGCTTTCTCGCCAGTATTCCGCCCGCCATTGGCAATTTCTTTACGGGCGTCGGCCAAGGAGCCGGGGTTTATGGCTGGGTGGATTGGGCCGCCCTGATCATCGGCATTGCCCTGCTGATTTCGGGAGTTAAAGGGCTTATGGCCGGTCGCGTGGTTGGTTCAATACTGAGCGGCGCAATCGGGCTTGTGCTTATGAGTTGGGCTGTGTCTTAGACGCAGGTCATCAATAAGCCTTACGTCTATTCGTCGCCGAGCGGGTCATGATCCTTGTAGGGGTCTTTGACGGCACCGCGCCATTTACTTTTAAGCCGTTGACCAAGTTTGCGATGCTGACGCATTTCGGCATCCACCTTTTTCTTCTTTTTATCGGACTCTCGAATGGCAAGCAACGCGACCAAAACAAGAATCGCGACAATGCCAATTGCCATCCACATGCGATTGCGGCGTTCTTCCTCGATGATGGCGCGTACGGCTGGCAGGCATTCAGGTAAGTCCTGCTCGCAGGCCCGGCGCATCTGAAACTGCCGGATTTGATCGTTAGGAATATTCCCCAGCCGCTGCCCTTCTGTTTCCGGCTGCAGGAAACCACTCTCCGGCGGACCATCTCCCGCTTCTTGTGCAACGGCAGACGAGGGTACAACAAACGCGGACACACCGGTCAGCAGACTGACCGTCGCGGCGAGTAAAAATACGATTGCGAGTTTGCCGACCATCCGAATCATCACCTATATCTGCGCCATCATAAGTTGGTGTGCCCGCTAGTTTGACATTGCTAGGATGTGGCTGCAACAAACACCGGTATTTTGCGATTTCGTGCTGCGGTATCATTAGGAACGTGCGGACCGTTTTCAATGGATCAGATCATGTTAAAGCAGCGCTTTTTGTTACCCTTTCAGCCCTCCGGGCTCAGTCTGATCGTAATGCTGTGCTGGATGTCCGCCTCAGCGGCGACCGCCCAGGAAGACCCGGAATATCTGGCCATGGCCGAGGGGGAAGGTAAGGATTTCACCCATCTGTTGTGCTCTGACTGTCATGCCATGAGCCATGTGTTACAAAAGCGTTATAGCCGCAGAGGCTGGCGGGATGCGATTACACGCATGACCACAGACTTCGGCATGGCCGCCTTACACGCTGATGAACAAGCGCTGGTGGTTGATTATCTCACGGAACATTACAGCCCGGGATCTGGACGCTAAGAGATCTGCACGCTGTAAGATCAGGACGCCAAGGGCGTGTGAGGCGTCTAGACCATCACCGTTTGACTGCCGATATCGTTAATCGGCTCCGCCCCGTCTTCCGTGATGAGCATAAGATCTTCCAAGTGGGATGACCCCCCCATTCCAGTGGCCCCCATCGGACAATCGACGCTGAGCACCATGTTCTTTTCGAGCACGATGTCTTCGCGCGGCGGAGACCCCGCATTGCCGACGTGATCCGCGTGATAAAGACCAACACTGTGGGGCGTAAACGAGATGGAGAAGTCCGCACCCAGTTTTTCGAGGGCTGTCTTACCCATGGCGCGGATTTCTGAGAAGCGCAGGCCAGGCCGGATTTGCTCACGAATCGAATCCCAGGCTTTGCCGGTGATATCCGTCACCCGCTGCATCCGCTTAGCAGGTTCTCCAATATAAACAGCCCGGGCAAAGTCGCCGTGATAGCCCATATATTCGCTGACACAATCAATCGAGAAACACTGGCCATCGCGCAGTTGGGCCTCGTAGGTGGGCGAGCTCACGCGATCAATGACCATAAACACACCGCGCATCCCGCGAGACGCCACCGCCGCAAAATAAGACGCCCGCAACTCACGCACATTGGCCCCGGCCCGCACGGCGCGCGCGGCTTGCAGGGCACCGTCCGCATTGGCCTGAGCGGCATAGCGCATCAAAGTGATTTCAGCTTCGGACTTCACTGGCCGGATACGCCGCAGAGCATCATCGGCTGACACGACTGTAGCTTTGGTGGCATCGGTCGCCTCCAGCACAGAGCGCATAACGGGCTCGACATCGGCGGCGATACGTCCTGCTGCTACGCCCGTATCTACCAACGCTTTGCGCAAAGCAAAAACAAGGTTCGGGCGGGCGGCTTCAGCACGCACGGCGCGCTCGATAATACTAAGGCGCGTTTTTTCAATCTCATCCAGGGGGGCTTGCTGCAAATCGGGATACAGCGGTAAATCGCTAAGACCCAATTCGGCATCCTCTCCGGCACTCCCTGGTGCCTCATACAAATAAGCTGGGTAGTCTAGATGCTGATGATCCATAGCGATGGTGTAGTAATATAAAAAGGCGGGCGCGATGAGCGACAGGCGCTGTCCTTCCTGGCGGGTAATCAGCGCATACACACTCGGCGTATGGCCCATCTTCGTCGCTGTGAGATCCAGACCGGTTGCATGATACAGATTGGTGCCCGCGCCCACGACAATGGCATCGAGCCCAAGCTCGGCCATGATTTTATCAGCCTGCTCAAAGTTCATGCGGGGGCCAAAAACCGGTGGTGGCACGCTGGCACTGAGTGACATAGCTGGCCCTTTTGCCTGTGCGGACGGGATCAGGCTTGAGGCTGCCCCTGCTGTTCCAGCAACACCAGCAACCAAGCCTCCAAGAACATGTCGGCGTTCAATCATGGCAGTTCTCCTGTCGAAGCGTCTGGGCGCGTATAGCCTCAAACCATCTTACAACAGGATGAACGGCTCTTCTTCTGTGTTCAAGACCTCGTATCCGGTTTTTGTCACCCGGAAGAGGTCCTCGTTATGACCACAGCCAAATCCGACTTCCAGATAGGGCAGGTCGACGGTCAGCACCATGTTTTCTTCTAAGACATGCTCAAAGGACCTAATTCCGAATTCGGGCATGCTGTAGGGGTTGTCACCATGCTGTAGGCCAACGCTGTGGGGAGTCACAAAGACAGCATGCTCGGGCATGCCATTTTTGACCATGGTGTCAAAGCCGATTTTGCGCAGAGTGTCATATTTCACCCCCGGCTTGATGGCATCAAACACAGCCTCCCGCGCAAGTTGGTTGGCACGGCGGCGCGTCTCCACCTCTTTTGAGGGCTCGCCGATGATGAAGGTGCGGGCAAAGTCCCCCATGTAGCCGCGGTAATTGCTGACCGCATCAATCAGAAAGGGTTTACCGGCAACCATCTCGCCGTCGGGGAATCCGCCGCCGGGAAAGCCGACGATAAAGCCGTCCACATGATTGCCACGCTTGGCGCATTCCATAAGGAAAATCTGCTCGATGTCTTTGTGCGTCATGCCGGCTTCAATGGCATGGATGGTTGCCAGCCCTGCATCGCCATTGTTACGTCCGCCGACGCGCTGATAAGCCAGTTCCTGTTCCGTCTTGACCATACGAATGAGCTGGAAAATGCCGTAGCCCGGCACACATTCGACATCTACCAAATCCGTCTGGGCCAGAAAATCGGCGATGCGCATGTCATCAACCGCGACTTTGCCCTTGGTAATGCCTTGCGCTTTGAGCGCTCGGGCCAAGCCCCAAGCCGCACCGGCAGCGAGATTTGCCGACACGCGCTCTTGCGCCGCTTGCCACTGCTTTTCCCGGAGTGTCAGTTCAACATCGCTCCGGACGTAGTAATTCCGCGTGCTGCCGTTGCCAGGGTCCGTAGGGATGCCATTTGAGTTGAGTTCCGCTTCATTCCAGCCCCCGAACCCGTAGGGCATAAGCTCCGCCGTTTCCCGGTCGCCGTTGGCAATGTCCCAGGCCGATGAGGAGCCAGAAACCAGATAAATCGGCTGCTCTGGATCGCGGGCGTAAGTTGCGAAGCCCGGATACTGCGACAGGAATTTCACACCGATGGTGACCACATTCGTGAGGTAGTAGACGTTGATGGGGTCCAGCGCGATCATGCCTTCAAGACCAAACCGCTCCAGCACATCATGGGCGCGCGGTCGGTTGACCAGCAGCTTACCGTCGATTTCAGGCTTGGGCACGGCATAACCGGCAGGCTTAGCGTCAGCTCGGGCATGTGCCGGGATTGAGGCTGCTGCGGCGGCGGTGGCCGCACCCGTGAGGCTGGTGAGAGCCGTTCGGCGGTTGATCATGACAAATCTCCTATGTACGCAAGGGATGCGGCTGGGTCTTAGTTGAACGTGATTGATAGCGTATCGCAATGAAAACGGCCGCCCCTGCTCTTGTGGCAAACGGGCGGCCGCATCTCATGTTTCTAAGCGGGTGAGGTTAAAACGACCAGGTCGCTCTCACGCCAACTTCACGGTCACGCAGGGCGGTAACCACAGCACCGCGCCTGACAAACAGGTTCGAGAACAGAACTGGCACGACACCCAGGTCAAGACCTGTCGTTCCGCTGGCCCATCCAGTCTCGTCAAACAGGTTGTTGGCGAAGAACTCGAGCGTAGTGCCTTCGTTTTCGATCCCGACCTTAAGGTTCACAAGCGTATAGGCTTTGACCCAGTTAATGTTCGACGGGTCAGCATAAGCCTTGCCCTGATAAGCCACATCCGCACGGGTGTACCAATCCCAATCAGCGTTGACTGTTCCGGTGTATGTGCCAGAGAGACTGCCGCTCCATTTTGGGAACGCAGGCAGGGTGTTGCCATCAACGCGATACCCTTCCGCATTGCTCAGGCCAAACAACTGATTGACGCCAGAGATGGCAAAATCATTATACGTGGCGTCGGTATAGTTGGCTGTGAACCCGAGATCGAAGGCCTCTGAAACAAGCCAGTTGGCCTCAAACTCAACGCCCTTGATCTCGGATGTTCCTGAGATCAACGCCCCCTGCAAACCTGTCGCACCTGGCGGGATAAACGAGACCGCCGACTTCATGTTGGTCCAATCCATCATGTAAGCCGCCAACGCATACGTCGCCCGGCCTTCAAGAAGACTTTGCTTCAAGCCAATTTCATAGCTTTCAAGTTTTTCTGGTGGAATGGAGTCCTGCAGGCCTGGAATCTGTGCCTGTACGATGGCTTTGTCTGCGGCTGACAAGTTTATAAACGTGCCATTAAACTGTCCCGGCAATGTGCCTTGGGAATAACTGACATAGGTCGTCATGTCATCCATCGGGCGATAGCTGAGAATTGCACGTGGCAGGAATTTCTTAGACGTCAGAGACTGTGCCGCACCCGGCGTCAGGAATTGACCCCCAAATTGCGTGACCTTGTCGTTCTGCCAACGCCCTTCCAGGGTGGCGGTCAAGTTATCAAGGATGTCGTATTCAAGAGAGCCGAAGATGCCGAAAGTTCTGATCTTATCGTCGTTGTTGCCGGAATTCTGAGCCCCGGTCACACGAATCGTCGGTGCCGTTGGCAGGAAATCGAGTGACAACTGGTTGGTGGCTTCGATCGCATTGCCGAAAGCCGCCTTGATCTTTTGTTTATAGTAATTGGTCCCAATCAGGCCACGCAGTTTTCCGCCATCATCATACTGAGCACGGATTTCACCAGAATAGTCTTCAAAGAAGCTCGGAGCTCCAATGTAGACCGACTCCGCGTCGGTATAATCTTGGTCGTTGATCCGTCGAATTTTCTGATCGTTATAGGCCAAGCTGCCAGAAACAGTGACGGCATCCGACGCCTCGACATCGAAGGTTGTTGCCAGCCGCACCGTCTGACGGCGCAAGCCAAAGTGATCCAGAAATGGTGCCCGGTCGATTTCGTCGATGCCAAGACTGTTCCCAACAAACAGGTCACGCACATCAAGCTCAGGGAGGTTGCCGACGGCTGGAAAAACGGGGAACGTGGTATTAGCCGTGACCGGCACATCTTCCGGCAGGCCGCCGCACCAATAATCACCCTGGAGAGAAACATTACGAGACGCACCTGAAGCGTCGAGCACAGTCAATGGCGTTCCCGCAGCACAGTTGCTTTTGTTAAAAAACTGGATGGTTGTAACGGCTGGCTGGCTGTCTTCATCTTCGATGTACGACGCGCGAACCTTAATGCGCACCGTTTCCGATGGTGTGAACAACAAGCTGGCGTGAACGGCATCTGTGGTTTCTTCGCCAAGCGTTCCACCGTCATTGGCGGTTTCATAGCCGCCGTTTTCAAAACCGGACGCGGTGAGACGGCCACTCAACAGGCCCTCAACCAAAGGGCCTTCAACTGTAACAGAGCCGCGGTAACTGCCGTGATTGGGGCTGTACTCAGCAGAAACCTTGCCGCCAAACTCATCCGCTGGATCAGCAGTGATGTAATTGATGGCGCCACCAAAGGTCGACCGGCCAAAGAAGGCCGCCTGCGGACCCTTAATGATTTCAACGCGCTCCACATCTTCAAAACCAATGGATTGCGCACCACCCAAGACAAAAACACCGTCAACAAAGAGGGAACCGACCTGGTTCGACGGCAACGTACTGACGGTAGTCAAGCCGCGGAAACGAATGGCCGGGATATACCGCCCGGTAAATGACGTTGAGGACTGGCTATTGTAATCAAGCCCAGGCGAAAATAATGTCAAATCCTCCAGGTCATCAATCCCAGCCGCAGAAAGATCAGCCGCTGAAAAAGCCTGAACGGATAATGGGATATCTATCAATCGCTCATCCCGTTTACGCGCCGTGACGACGATTTCTTCAAGGGCGACCTGCTGTGCCACAGCTTGAGAGTCCGGTGTGGCCGTTGCGACGGTCAGCACGGCGGCCACAGAGGACAGCAATCTGCCCAGTAATGATGTTCGGTTTTGCCCTGTTGCAGGCCGAGTAGTTGTTTCCATAGTTCCCTCCGGTGCGCTGTCTTCAGCGTTTGCCCCGCGGTAAATCGTAATGACACCGCTTGTTGTTAGGCTGCCTGAGAAACCCGTATCTCTCAGCATTTCTGAGAGCGCATCCGGTATGCTGTATGTGCCAACCACAGGGTTAATTCCCCCTGTCTCTGCCAGTTCGAACGGAAAGAGAAGCTCTAGCCCGGTCTGCTTAGCCAGGGCCTCAGCTGCGTCGCCCAAGTTGGGCTGCGTAATGTTCAAATCATAGCGTTGATTTTGATCAGACACGGCGAAACTTGAACCAGAACCCAACGAAACGCATATCGCAAACCACATAAATGGAATGACGTATCGCAGGGTCTGCCTATCCTTTCTAACCAGCATGGTGTCAGCAATCATTCAGCACTGTTTCACCAGCCTTATGTATTGAGACAGGTGAAGTTGGGAAACCCACCATAAGGAATTGCACATTTTTTCATATGGCTCCTCTTTGCATCGCCGCTGTGCGGCGGAGATATGTCGCCGCTACGTGGCTTAGGGTTGCATGGCTAGGATTGCATAACTGACCATGCCGTAGCAGTGTGGGGAGAGAAAACGAAGCCACCACCGCTCGAAAAAGCTGGTAAATGAGGCAATACCGCTCATTTTGTGTCTTCGATACGAGACAGGTGAAATCCAGCGATGTCTAGAATTCTGAGATCCTTCATTGAGAACGAAGCCGCTTTGCGACGCTTTCTGTCCCGGTTTTTGTCTCGCCGTCACCAAATTGAAGATATTGCTCAAGAAACGTTCTTGCAGGCGTTCGCCGCAGAATCGAAAAGCGATATTCGCGCGCCAAAAGCTTATCTTTTCCGCGTTGCAAAGAATCTTGCGCTGAACTCTCTGGCCAGAAAATCATTTTCCGAGACAGATTATATAGAGGATTTTGCCGACTCAGAGGTCTTAACAGATGACGGCCAAATTTCTGTCGAAGATGAAGTGTCGGCGCGACAACAGCTCGTGATCGTGTCTCAGGCCATTATGACACTTCCGAAACAGTGTCGTCGCGCATTTGTCATGAGAAAAATGGAAGGTTTGTCGTACAAAGAGATTGCACACCATCTGTCCCTCTCAGAAAGCACGGTTGAGAAGCATGTGGCGACGGGGTTGTCAAAATGCATCGACGTTCTAAGACGACAAGGGCATGACCCGGCTGACTTTGGCGCTAAAGAAAGAAAACAGGGATCAAATGTGCAGCAGATGAAACCGCAGGCTAAAACAAATGGGCACAAGACCTAAACATGGACCGCGATAACACAGCAACGCCGGGGACGGACCCAAAGGTGGTGGATTTTCCAGATCAGGGCACACTTGAAGCTGAGGCCAGCGCCTGGATTGTCCGCATGGATAAAACTGATCTCTCGGTGGAAGACAAACGTGCGTTTGACGCCTGGCGCGGCACCAGCACGGAACATCAAGCTGCGTTTGATGGAATGTCGGGGCTGTGGAGAACCCTTGATGGTCTTAGCGATTTGCAGGATCGTTCGAATATCGCGCTGAATCCCACATGGCTTGAGCGGGCTGGTTTCGAGCTTAAGCATCGGGTGGTGGCGTCACTGGCCTCTGTTGCGGCTATGGTGCTGCTGGTTATCTTTGTTGGGCCTTTTACGTTCTCGGACCCCCATTACATGCAGGCTCATCGTACTGTGGTTGGCACGCAAAAAACGGTGACCTTACCTGACGGTAGCGTTCTGCTGTTAAATACAAACAGTCACGTGGATGTGGAATATTCAGACCAGAAACGCGATGTGTATCTGCACAAAGGCGAAGTACACTTTACCGTCGCCAAGGACAAAGAGCGGCCCTTTTCCGTCTATGCAGATGAACGCGTTGTGACAGCCACCGGCACAGCCTTTGCCGTGATGCGGCGCGAAACCGGCATTGAAGTGACGGTCACCGAAGGTGATGTGAAGCTCTACTTTTCACCAGAGGCCGATGCGAATCCAGCAACACTCGAGCAAGCGTCAATACGCTCGACGGTTGCCAACCTGACCGCGGGCGAGAAGGTCATATTTGCCGAGACGCTGGAACAAGTTGAGGTGATACCCGAACCCGAACTGAACCGCAAACTGGCCTGGCGTCAGGGTGTTCTGGCGTTTGCCGGGGAACCCCTGTCTGACGTTATTGCAGAGGTTAGCCGCTATACAGAGATCGACATCATCATCGAAGACCCGGTCCTGAATGAACTGCGGTTTGGCGGATTCTTTAAAGTGGGCAACGTCGACGCCCTGTTTGACGCTCTGGAGCAAAGCTTTGGTGTGGACGTAAAACGGGACCCAAATTCAAAGGTTTATCTGTCTGCAACACAGATGTGACCGAAAGAAATTGACAGTCTGCTGAGACTGTCAAAGCACATTGCCGGAGATTTGAGATGGAACGACGCAACATGCTGAAGACTGGAGTCGCAGCCGTTGCGGCCTCGGCGTTGCCCACATCAGCGCAGGCCGCAAAATCGGGTGTGACTGTTGCTCCTGTGGGAAGTGAATTGGAGGCCCTGCGCCAGCCACTTATGAACACAGCCCAGGCGCAGGCGGTGATGGAAGAATATGACCTGGCCGGCATGCTGGCGCTGAACCCGGTCAACATTTACTACCTGACCAATACCATGCCCATCGGCGCCAAAATGCGCTGGGAGTACCCTGCATTTGCAACCCTTCCGCGGGACCTGGATCAACCCACCTTCTTGGTCACAACAGCTCTTCAGATGTGGGACATCGCTAATGGAGACCGCTGGAGCCCAGAGGTCATGCCCTATTCAGCCCCAACAAATACAGCGGATTACTTGGGAGAGAACGGCAAAGCTTTAACTGAAGAGCCGGTCGCGGCCACCGGCGGACTTGCGGTGCGAGATGGAGTACCACTGACCGAGCGGGAACAAGGCTGGGCGACGAGCCAAACAAACGCACAACCCTCCGCGACACCCGAATGGGCGCTGGCGCGGGCGATGAAAGAATCAGGCATCGTCAAAGGCCGCGTGGCCGTGGACGACATGCGCATCGCACACTTGTTGCAACGGATCGGCGCGGCAGACAACATTGAGTTTGTCGACGGCGATAATTTGTTCCGGCGCATTCGCTATATCAAATCAGAACCCGAAATTGCGTTGATGCGCCTGGCCGGTGAAAAGAATGCCGCAGCGACATTGGCGACCGCGCGCTCGATCGAAAAAGGCATGACCTTTGCGGACGTCGAGCGCAAGTTCCTGGCCGAATGCGCGGTGCGGGGGAACGCCATGACCTTCTTCATCGCGGGTGTTTCGCTTGGCTATTTTCCAGATGCCGAAGTGGTGCCGGGCAAACCGTTTCTGATTGATGCGGTCTCAGACTTTCATCAGTATCACGGCGATTTTGCCCGCTCGATTGTGGTCGGTGAACCCAGCAAAGACGTGATACAGCGCGCAGAGGCCCAACACGTGACACGTGAAGCCATTTTTTCAATGCTCAAACCTGGCGTGAAATATTCGGATATCCGCAAGGTAGGATTTGAGACCTTCAAGAAAGCCGGCGCAAACCCGGATACGCTGATTGTGAACCCGCATTCGCTTGGCCTACAGCACACCGATCAACCCTATGACGACAGCAACCCCTGGCGCGGTGGCGAGGACATTGTGCTCAAAGCGGGCATGGTGATTACGGTTGATCTGCCGTACATCGAAATCGGCTTCGGCGCGGGGCATAACGAAGACCTGCTGCTGATCACAGACGACGGCTACGAACCCCTGAACTCGGAAGAAGACCCGCTGATCATCGTCTAGCTGGGACGCCCCTTCACCAAACTGCGACTCGCCCCCGTCTGTGCAAAAAGGCGGGGGCTTTTTTGCGAGAAATTTTTGTGGGAACCTCGGTTCGAGAATCTTTTTCTGGGGCTTGTCCGTGGGACAAGCCCATGCACCACTGGTTTCCCTCACACGAGCCCATGCACGTATGATCGGCGGAACGAGCCCATGGAACCTCTCCGGCGCCCCCCCGTGGAACGAGCCCATGGACGCTAGCAGCGAAGCCAATTACAAATTTACCTTGCCTAAATAACAATTTAAATTGTATACTTCCGCTCCATTGAGAGTGTGACCGGATCTTGCTGTGACCAACAAAAGCTCTTCCCGCCCGGAACCAAAATCTGCAGCAGCCGATCCAGCGGCGACGTGCGAACAAACGATGATGAATCACATTCAGGCACAGATCATCGATACGGTCGCGGCCAGCGCTCCCACCCTGGACACCTCCGCCCCATCGGACCCTGACCAACAGACTACGGATAAAGTTCAGAGCGCGATTACCGCATGGGTTGGCATGACCAAGGAGGGGGATGCGGTTGAAGCCATGATTGCGGCGCAACTGGTGGCCTCTCAGAACCTGACCATGGCCACGATAAAGCGCGCGATGAAACGCACGACAGGCTCAAGCCACTATGGCACCTGCATTATCGATGCTTGCCGCATTTCCACGCTGACCCTGCGTCAAATTGAAACCCTGGCGCGCTACCGCACCTGGAAACGCCAATCCTAGATCGCACAGACGTAATAGAGCTTAGAGCAATTTTTATGAGCACACAGTTTCTATGAGCACAGAGTCCCACCCGCGCCGCGCCCATGAGCGGCCCACACACTGTGGCGCACGCACCCGCGGCGGCACACCGTGCAAGTTGCCCCCCGTGACTGACCGGACCCGCTGTCGCATGCACGGCGGATCGAGAACCGGTTTGAAACCCTCGGGCGGACAACTTGGAAATCAGAACGCGTTTTTACACGGCTACTATTCCGCCGCCGCACGGGCCGAACGCAAACGCCTGGCCGATCAAATCAGATGGCTGAAAGCCCAGATGAAAGCGATCAGAGAATCTATGAAGCCTTAACAGTACTCTTAACTGTCCCCGGTACGGATTTCCTGATCGGTTCCCACTTGAGAGTTTGCATCCCAGGGGTTGGCGACGGTGCGGAACACGGCGGTGAAGTCGTTCTGGTCCGCACTGCACCTAAGATAGCCACGCTGATCGCCATCCAGATACATCATGTGCGGATTGGCATCGCGTGAGTCGTACATGTCAGCCGCCCAGGGACAGTTGGATGAAATCGACGTCGCGGCAAAGTTATGCGCGACTACCGGCGTACGCATATCATCGGGGTTTTGATGAACCTTCATGGCGACAGCACTGTGCCAATCACCACTGACCACAACCGGGTTGGACACGTCATGGGCAACCAGGGCGTCGATGATACGCTGGCGCTGGGCGGGATAGCCGTCCCACTGATCCATGTTGTAGCGAGAGCGGCCTTCGGTTGTGTATTGCACCGGGCCAAACCAGGTTTGACTGGCGAGCACGTTGTGCTTGGCATCTGACGTGCGCAATTGCTCCATGAGCCATGCCTCCTGTTGCGGACCGGTCATGGTGCGCTCGGGACCGAACGCGTCGTCACAGCGGTCATCGCCCGGAAAAACTTCCGGATCGCAAGCCTGATCCGAGCGAAACTGACGTGTATCCAGCAAGTTCACATGCATGGGTCCAAACCTGAACGCGCCATACATTTGTAGGCCGTTCATGGTGGGAGGCATCTCCAGCGGCATATGTTCCCAATAAGCTTGCAAGGCCGCGCGCTTGCGGACGGTAAATTCATCCGGCGTTTGCTTGTCCGGATCTTGAGGGATGTCGGCCGCCCAGTTGTTGTCGATCTCGTGATCGTCCATAGCCACAATCCAGGGCGAGGCCGCGTGGGCGGCTTGGAGATGAGGATCGCTTTTGTACAGACCGTAGCGATTGCGGTAATCCCACAGCGACACGATTTCAGGACCATCGTGCTGACGCACGATCTCCATGTTCAGTATCCGTCCACGGATCTCCTGCGTTGTTTTGCCGAGGGAATTCATGCCGCCTTCGTAGATGTAATCGCCGACATGCACCACACAGTCCGGTGCCCACTCAGCCAGATCCCGATAAGCGGCAAAGTAACCTGTTTCCCAGTGCTGGCAGGTGGCCACGGCCATATTTGAGGTTTTGGCTTTGGGGTCAGCCGTGCGGGTGCGGCCAACCGGGCTTTCATCCTGACCGAAGTAGAATTGATACCAATATTCCCGACCAGGCTCTAAGCCCTGCGCCAGCACATGCACGGCATGGCCTTTGGCGTCGGAGGTCGGCACATAACCGTCCTGGACGGTGCGGCGCATGGCTGCATCGGAACACAACCGGTAGCGCACCTGAGTCAAACCTGCGGGCATACCGCCGCCTTGCAACGGCTTGGGCGCAAGGCGGGTCCACAAAACAACGCTGTTTGGACGCGGGCATCCGGACGCCACACCAAGGGTAAAATGATAGGCGCTGCTTTGGGCGCGCGCTGTCGGCACCCACAGGGCGGCCCCGGTCGAGGCCATAAACAAACGGCGTGAAAACATGATGATCTCCTTTAGGCGCTGAGCCTTGTTTGAAACCTGAAACGTGAAACGTTTAAAATCTAGAACCTAAAACATGTGCCGCAGCCAAGATGTGAAAGGGCGGTAAAACTACACTGGGGAGAGATGTTTACCGCCCTCGCACTATGGGCTTCCTCTACGGGGTGATCAGGAAGGCCATGAACTTGGTCGTATCCGGCTTATAATTTTGCCGGCTTAGAAGTTATATTCATACTGAAGCCAGAATGAGCGCGGCTTCCCGTTCCAGCCGTAGGTGTAATAGTAGTTGGGATCATTCGGCCCCAACTCGCCACGAATACCAGCGCGCGACAATTGCTGATCGCTCGCACCCCCACGTTCAAAGTATTTTTCATCGGTGACATTGACGATCCGCAGCATGAAGCGGTGCTCCAGATTATCGCCCATCAGGTACTGAACCGAAGCGTTGAGGAGGAAGTAATCACCGATGTTTTGATCCGGGTTGGTGCGGTTGCCATTGGCATCCACCAGCCGGGCGGCGGTGTTCTGCACATAGTTTGCCTCCGGCCCCTGTATGCGTGGGTTGGCAGAAAGGATCCACCGATCCGTTGGCGTGTAGGTGATCAGACCGGACAGCATCCATTCGGGCCGCTCGCTGGATTGACGGAACTCGTTACTGCCCGCCTCCCCGGGAACAACCGTTGTCAGAACTTGCCCCGTGCCGGCACGAATGGCTCTGGCACCAAACACCGGGTTGGGTTCCAGGGATTTCTGGTCGGTGTAGCTGAGGTCGAGCTGCCACTGGTCAAGGTCAAGCGCAATGTCAATCGTAAAGCCCTCGATATCCTGCTCGTTGAGTGTGTTAAACACTGCGGTATCGAGTGGACTTAACCCAAGAGAGGCAAAGTTTGCGCACAGTTCGGTCGGCGTTTTGATATTGGGGTTGATGGTGCGGGAGGGATCTACACCAGGGCAAACGTCACGTATTTGATCGGTGCCGAATAAGTTGTCGATCACCGTATCAAAATACCCCACTTCGACGTTAAAGGTGCCGCCCCAGACTTCACCGTTGATGCCGGCCCCGAAGTTATAATTTTCAACCCGTTGGGTTTCCAAAGACGCGTTCTCGGCACGGTCGGGACGGGCACCGGTTTCGGTCAGTGTGGGATTACTGTAGGACGTGCCGCCGTTGGAGCGGAGATAAAAGCCGCCCGGCAATTCCTGGCGGATGCCGTACTTCCAAATGAACTCATCCTGGAACGCACTGTTGAAATCGTTACGCACCGCGAAGGACACCGACGTGCCTTCGAGGAACGGCAATTCGGCACGCACATCACCATACACACCGGTGCTTCTGACAGTCTGGTTGGATAATCCATACACATCTGCTGAGGCGTCCTGATAGGCCGTGTACTGTGCCCCGACGACGGTTTCAAAATAATCGCTCCACTCTATTTTGGTGCGCGCATTGACGCCGTAATCGCGGAAGCCGGCTTTAAACTGGGTGCCTTCACCATAACCCTTGGTTGGGATGCCTGTGCCGAACCCGGCAATCGACTGAATGACAGTGCCCATGGGGTCACCAATGCGGAAGGGGTTTTCAAGCGTGCCCAGAATGTTGCCGTTGGCATCCACATAAAACCCATCCCGCGACGTGCCATCGGCACGGGGACTGGACTCCGGATTGGTCACGCATCCGATGGGAAGGCCGTTGGCTGCCGCGAAGGCTTCATAGTCGGAGGCCAGCGTAAAGCGTGAACCTGTGGCCGGGTTGATGACTCCTTGAGGGATGCGGCAAATCTGGGCGTCGACTTCCGTGTTGGACAGCTTTGGTTCGGTGTAGTAGGCCTCGGCTTCAAAGCCGATGCGGTCACTGAACCGGGTTTTAAACTTGGCATCGAAGATCGGAAACTCGGTGTAGTTCGGATTGAACACGTGAGAGTTCGGAAAGGAATCTCGGAAATCGACCGTGCCGAATTGCCCGCCAAGACGGAACTCCGTGTCTGCATCAACCTGGAACAAATACTTAGCGCCGATGAGATTGTAGCTGTAAGGAAACTCGTGCTTACCGCCAAGCTCCAGCACCGTATCGACATAAGATTCTTCGTTAAATAAGTTGTGGGCATCGGTTTCATAAGACCGCCCGAAAACCATCAGGCTGTGGCGCCCCTCCTGATCAATCGGGAAGGTATAGTTGCCGTAGATTTCACGGGTTTTAAAGGAGCCAGCGTAAGCACCGAACTGACCCTTGTTGGTGCCATCGGGTTCCTTGTAGCGCACATTAACCACCCCAAGACCGCCATTGCCGCCGTAATAAAGACTTTGCCCACCACGGAAGATTTCAACACTTTCAATCATGCGCGGGTCGATCACAGTCGCACCCCAAATGGTTTCAAGCGGGGTACCACGGTCAAAGGTGGGAACACCGTCCAACAGCAACAAAGTGTCGCGGTCGGTACCGCCGTCAATGCGGATGGTGAACTCCCCTTCATCGGGCGAATAGCCAATGTTGGCCCCGCGAATAAGCCCAGAGGCCAGCTCGCCAAAGTTGGTAAATCCGCCGGTTTCAATTTCAAAGGAATTGATGACCTGAACCTGGGTGCCAAACCTGGCAAAATCGACCGCGATTTCTGAGATCTGCTCGGTCACCACCTGACCTTCTACAATGATCTCTTCGACTTTTATCACTGGCGCCTGTTGCGCAACCGCCAGTGTTGGTAATGCCACTGAAAGCATCAGAGCGTTGATAAATCGTCCGTGCTGTCTCGCACCACTTCTATAGGTCCGTCCCATGAGTCACTCCAAAAATGATTACAACATCTGCCCCACATGTGAAGCCACCGATGTTGCTTAATTGGCCCCTAAAGCCCGCAGGAGAGGACCTTAGTTGCCAACTGCGACAGGGATATGGAAGTCCGCAGACATAATGGTGAAATAAAATAGGGGAGCAGGTCATTTATTGGTTTTTTAATTTTAACGCTGCCAATGACTCTCTTGTGAAAAAGGGATAAAGAATTGCGCTAGAGCTGCATTAATATGCTGCGTCATAAAATGGCCAACGCTTTGTCATATGATGTATTTGCAAATTCGGTACTGAAAAAACATTACGGTTTGAAGATCAAAGCGTGAGGCTCCTGTTCAAAAACAGACAATCCCGTTCTAGGCAAACTGAGATCTATACCTCGAGGCAGGGGGGCGTTCATCTCTCTGAAGACAGCTTCTGTCAGAACGTGTCAATAAAAACATCGCAACACTGCACAGCAGCTTGTCTCATATCTCAATCGGCACGAATAACATGGCGCGCTTTGATAATGCCCCCTTGGCGCATTGGGGTTTGGGCAGATGATAAACACATAGCGCATTCAAGACTCTGCTGAGCCCCGACCACTGGTGTGCATTTTAACTTTGCCGCACCGTGCACCGCAGCCGTGAACATGGATAATAAGGGCTAGAGACCGGACGACTGGCGCAGTCCCTGCGCCCGTTTGAGATAGGCCAAAACATCATCAAGGCGTTCGTCACGCCACACGCTGTGACCGCGCTTGCGGGACCCAGGGATGAACGTTAAAGGATCTGACAGCCATGCCTTCAAGGTTTCATCGGTCCAAATGATACCGGACGCACGCAAAGCCTCTGAATACGAAAAATCTGGCACCGTGCCGGCTTGCCGTCCGAACACGCCCCGCAGCGGCGGGCCCGCTTGTCGCCCGTCGCGGTACAAGGAATGACAAGGCGCACATTCGCGATACAACAAAGCCCCGCGCTCGGGGTTACCTTGCGCCAACACCATTGAGGGTGCGGTTATAAAACTGAGCATCACAGCGACGAAAGCTAGACCGCGCAGCGCCGTTACCATGGTTTGATCTCGGGCTTGATCGCACCCATCCAGGCGGCCATCAACGCCATAGCAACAATGGCGTAACTGCCCCATTTCACATGGGCGGCCGAGAGCACCTCGGCCTCTACTGCACCATCGGAGGCTTTGTAAAACCGCAGCGGCCGTGTCTGCCACCGCAAGAGGCTGCTGACCATCAGCATGAGGCCAAACAACACCACCTTGGCGGCAAGCCAATTGGTTTGAATCATGCCCGTACCGAGAAAACCGACAATGCCATCATAAACATGACCAAGACCGATTATGAACCGCAACACAATTTCAGTGGTGTAGGTGCGGCGGGCAAAGGCCGCGTTGCCGGACACTTCCGCAATCAGCACAATCAGCAGCCAGGCCAGCGCCACACTCCATGTGGCTGTTAACCACCTAGGTGACATCAAAGTATACACACCAATATCGATGGCGATGGACACCCCAAAGGGCAAAAACGTGACCAGCAGCAGGCCACTGACGGCGTAGCTCCAACGGCGCACCTGGGCCACAAGGGCTTGCGCATCCGCACTCACGTCAGTCCGCCGGGAGAGCCGCACGGCATAGAGGACTGGCAGCTCAAGCCCGACGATGACGGCAAAAGCAACGATGTGCAGGTAATGCACCAGATCAATACCGGTCATCATATTATGCCCCTTTCCGCCCGTCTTGTATGCGGTCGCGGTTTAGCCCTGTTTAAAGTGGATAATCGCGTTCCGGATCAACACCGCAGGTTTCAATAAACTTGCGAATTTGGGTCACTTCCTGTGGCGGTAAGCTATGGCTGGCGTGACTGAAGTTCGCGGTATGGCCCTTGAGTTTGACTGACACTTTGCCGGTATGGGTGGACGAAACGTCCGCCCCCAGTTCCCCTAACACTGACTCAACTTGATTGAAACTAATGTTGGCGCTAACTGGGTGCGCAAACAGCGCATGTAAAACCTTGCGATGTTTATGATTCATGGTGGCCTCCTTCAATCGGCGGGACGGGGAATATTACGCCAATTCTGAACCATCGCGGCGGCGATAACCTTGATTCAGCTCAAACAAGAGCACCGCTCAAACCGAACAATGGGGCCAGAAAAAGTTAGGGCCGAACCCGCTCACCCGATGCACCGAATGACCAAAGTCCGACCCTAACCTCAGTGACTGTTGCCAGCCACCGAACCTGATCTGCATGTATTTATGGTAGGGGCTTATACCAGTCAGATGCAGAAAGCGTGTTCCTTTATTAAATCAATAGCCCAGGTGTTCAGTCAGTGACGTCCTTGTGAAGCGCTTACTGATTTAGCGCTTACTGATTTAGCACCTACTTATTCAACCCCTACTTATTCAACCAGCGACTCTGACCATCGAGCAAATTCTTCATATCATCACGAGACTGCGGCAACTGATCACGCGGCAAGTCTAAATGGTTGAGCGGAATTTCCTGTTGATATTGATCAAACACCGGTGCCACCACTTCCAACGGATAACGCGGGATGGTGCGGCCCTTGCGGAATTCGGCAATGGGAATTTCAGCTTCGATGAAGCTTTCGTTGTTGCTGGGGTCTTCCGCCAACACTTTACCATCTGGCCCAACAATCAAAGACTGGCCGCCAAAGCTGGCCGGCACGCCGGACTCTGGTGGAAAGATGATGTTGGACATGGCCGAATACATGTCGTTGTAAAAGGCGATGGCCTGCACATCGACTTTTGAAAACAACGTTGCGGTACGCATCATAATTTCGACCCCGCGCATGGCATAGGCGGCAAACACAAACGGATCAATTTGTACGGTGCTGACGGCGATGTTGCCGTATTCGGTTTTAAGAACCGGGAATTCTTCTTCGATGCCGTACTTGGCACGGAATTTATCACGCACGTTCTCAAGGGTGGTGGTTGGAATTTCACCGTCATCGCCCAACCGGATCACATTGCGTGATTTCCAGTAGGTGGCCTTGATTTCGCCATCGCGGCCAATCACCGGATTAAGGCTGAGGATATGTCCCGGCCACTCCGGGTCGGTCGCGTAACTGCCGAAGATGATGTACGTGTCACACTCCTTCGCCAGCTCACCGATGCGTTTTGTTTCCGGGCCGGGCACTTGAATGGTGAATTTCAGTTTTTCATCACGAGAGCCGGAGGAATATCCGGTCAGTGGAAATTCGTTAAACAGAATGAAGTCAGGCTTATTGCCCTCGGTGCACGCCCGGTTGATCCAGTAGGCCATGCGCTCCACATTGGTGGCTAACCCCTCGGCGATGGTCGGGGCCTGTTGCAAGTTGATAGGCGCGTTTTGCACCACTTTGACGACCACGGTGTCTTTTTCCAGCGGCACGGTCGAATAGCTGCCGTCGGGCATGACCAATTGCGGCGTTGGAGTTTGGGCACAGGCAGACAGGCTGAACAACCCGACGCATAAAGCGCTGGCCAAACCTAATGTCTTTTTACGCAACATCCCGTTGCGCACGTTGGATGGTGTCATTTTTACAGCTCCCCTGAGTTTGATTTTGTGAGTCTAATAGGGCTATAGCCGGACGCAAGGGAAAGCGTAAAAAATATACACAAGAGACGCTCGCCCGTTGCATGGCATCAGCACGCGGAATATTATTGCAGCGTTGCATGACTGACGAAAACCGTTCTGACGTATAAGGAACGCAAGGTGGCTGACCACTGGGAAGTGCGACTCGGACTGCTGAGATACAGTTAAGTCCGGTTGCGCCGTTCGTCTGGGCACCCCCAAAAAAAAGGAGGTGCCGTTATGACACGGACCACGATAACACCGGCCACGATAACACCCGCACAGACTGAGTATTCGCCGCTGAACATCGGCATCGTGCTGTTCGACAAGGCCACGTTGATGGATTTCGCCGGACCCTGGGATGTGTTCAAGCGTCTGCCCAATGCCACCACACATCTGGTGGCGCATGATCTGACGCCGGTTACAGCAAGCGGCATGACCATTGTGCCGACGACCACATGGACTGCGTTGCGCGAAAACAACATCAAATTAGATGTAATGTGCGTGCCCGGTGGGGTGGGGCATGTGAAGGCCATGGGCGATGACGTGCTGCTGGAGCACCTGCGTGATCACGCCACCACAGCCATTATGTGACAGCCGTGTGCACCGGCACCTTGGTGCTGGGCGCAGCGGGTTTGATTGACGGTTACCGCGCGACAACACACTGGGTGTCGTTAAACCGCCTGAGCCCGTTTGGCGCAACCCCAGACCCCGCGCGCGTGGTGATTGACCGCAACCGCATCACTGGCGGCGGCGTTACCGCGGCCCTGGACTTTGCCTTGACGGTGGCCGCCGAACTGCGCAGCGAAAAAATCGCCAAGTCGATTCAGTTGGGCATGGAATACGCCCCGGCCCCACCGTTTGCCTGTGGCCATCCCGACACCGCGGACCCGGACATCGTGGCCGCTGTCAAAGCCGAGTATACCGGTGGCTATGTGCAGAAGATGGCCGAGGTTGATGCCCGGGCTATAGCGAAACTCAAATGACGCGGACGTAGCAGAGAATCAGATCAGCAAACTCGCCTGACAATATTCAAGCTCTCAAAAACTTTATTGACAACACTATTGTCATATAATATTTGACAGGTATATTGTCATTTAGTTAGGTCATGGTCATGGACGTTTTTTTGCGTGATAACGCCGAGAGTTTACAGTACCTGATCTTTTTCAGCCTGTTTGCCGGGTTGGGTCTGATGGAGCTATGGCTGACAGATAAACCCGCGGCACGCGGCATCCGGTGGCGCAGCAATCTCATGCTGACTGTGTTGTGCGTATTGACCCTCGGTGTTCTGCCCGTGAGTGCCCTTATGGCCGCAGATTATGCTGCAGAACGCGGAACTGGCCTTTTGAACGACCCATTGATCCCGGCTGGACTCGCGATTGCTGCAGGCATCCTCTTACGTAGTCTCTTATCTTATATGATTCACATCGCGTTCCATAAAGCGCCCTGGCTGTGGCGGCTGCACGCCGTCCATCACACCGACACAGACATGGATGTGACAACGGCGGTGCGGATGCATCCCGTAGAGTTCATCATCTCGGCGGCGCTGATCCTGCCGTGCGTGGTCGCCTTCGGGATTCCAGTGGAAGCGGTGATTCTCTATGAAATCCTCGATTCCGGTATGGCGGTATTCACCCATACTAACGTGCGCTTGCCAAAGCCTGTGGACCGCGCCTTGCGCTGGGGTCTTGTCACGCCTGCGATGCATCGCATTCATCATTCAAACTGGCAGGCCGAGACGGATAGCAACTTTGGCGCAACATTTTCTTTTTGGGATCGGATGTTCGGTACCTATCGCGCGACCGCGCGGGACGGCGAGGCGCCTACCCACCTGGGGCTGGAATCTGTTAGCCCACAGCAAAGCGAAAGTATTGCCTGGCTTTTGGCGCTGCCGCTCGCTGGACTGCCCGTATCCCAGCCAAACGCAGCCTCGACCGCGGAGGTATGACCTCGTGGCAAAACCTCAAACCTTAGACGCTGTCATCCGGTCTATCCGCGCCTGCTTTAACCGTCTGAAAGCCACAGGAGACGCGCTGCACGCAGATGTAGGAATCACGTCTGCCATGCGCGCCGTAATGGAGAGCCTTGCGGAAGGCGGAGCGCAAACCGTTCCGGATGTTGCCAAAAACAAACGTGTCAGCCGTCAACACATTCAAACCCTCGCGGATCAGGTGGCACAGGCTGGTTTGCTAACATTTAAAAAAAACCCCAGTCACAAACGCTCCTCCCTGATGGGCTTAACCGCGAACGGCAAACGCGCCTTTGCGGCCATGAAAGACCGGGAGGTGGTTGCGCTCCAGGAATTGGCAACCGTCGTGCCAGAGAAGGACTTGGTCGTGACGTTGCGCACGTTGAATAAATTACAAACCGCTCTTGATGAGCGATTAGCCACCGAAGGAGAAGATCAAGATGACTAACTTAGAAACACCATTACATAAACGTGGCTATGGCCGTATTCTCGCGATCATGGGCCTGACTCTGCTGATTGGCGCTGTGCTGGTTCTGTGGGGTTGGAACACCGTTGCAGCTGGCTTACTCGGAGCCCCTGAAGCCCGTTTTGTTCATGCGTTAGCGCTTCAAGCTGCCTTATTCGGCTTAGCCCTGCCCTTCACGTGGAACAGACGCGCTGTGCGCGATGAGCAGAATTAATCCCTCTGGCGGCGGTCTTGTTCCAGGCGGCGTTCCAGCGCTTCAATGTACAGATCAACAATCCGCAGTCGGGCGTAGCGTTTTGAATTGGCGGGGATCAGGTGCCAGGGCGCCTGCCCCGTTGACGTGCGCTCGACCATGGTATGCACAGCCGCTTCGTACTGATCCCACTTCTCGCGGTTGCGCCAATCTTCGTCGGTCAATTTCCATTGTTTGTACGGGACCTTGGCGCGCTTATTGAACCGCTTGAGTTGTTCCTCCGGGGTAATGTGCAACCAGAACTTCAGAACAACGGCCCCATTGTCAGCCAGCTTAGTCTCAAACTCGTTGATCTCACCGTAAGCGCGCTGTAACGCCTCCTCGCAGATCAAACCCTCGACCCACTCAACCAGAACCCGCCCATACCAGGAGCGGTCAAACACGGTGAGCGTGCCAGCCCGGCCCAGACGCCGCCAAAACCGCCACAGGTAATGCTGGGCCTGCTCTTCATCGGTGGGCGCCGCAACGGGGACCACTTGATAATCCCGCAGGTCAATCCCGTGGGTGAGATGGCGAATGGTGCCGCCCTTCCCGGCGGCATCCCAGCCTTCAAACACCAGCACGCTTGAAATGCCAGCATCGCGCGCTTTCGCTTGAATGATACCAAGGCGCGTTTCCTGAATTTTTCTGGCCTCAGAAAACATCTCTTTTGAAACATCCGGGCTCATATCTAAGCCCCCCAAAACCGAGCTTTGAGTATCGGTCAGTTTGGGCGGCGTAACAGCCGCTTTCTTTTGTACTGATTTTTTCGCGTTTGCTTTGCGCGCGTCTAAATGCGCTTCCAGAGCACCGGCAAACATATCTATGCATGCGGCAGCGCGATGGTTGGGATCGCTGCCTTCAATCAAGTGCCACGGAGCCTGAGCGGTCGAGGTGGCCCGCAGCGCGACTTCCGCCGCCTCTACATAGTGGTCGTATTGCGCAACTTTGCGCCAATCCTGGGCATCGACGCGCCACGTTTCCAAAGGATCATCGTTGAGGTTCTTAAGTCGTTCCTGCTGTGAGTCTTTGCTGAGGTGAAACCACACTTTGAAATGCAACGCGCCTTCCGCGGCCAACGTGCTCTCGAATTTTTCAATCCGGTTCAACGCCGCGATGAAGGTCTCTTCAGTAAACAAACCCGCCATACGTTTCTTGAGGGCCGTCTCCCACCACGCATGAAAGTACAGACCAATACTTCCGGCTGGCACCAACGCCTGCCAATAGCGGTAATAAGGAGGCTGCTCCAGCTCAACGTCTGTGCGATCCCGAAACGCGTGCACGCGGATCCACCGGGGATCCATCCAATGCGTTAGCAGATTGGCCACTTGAATACGGCCAGCCCCTTTGATGCCCGTGAACTGCACAAACACCGGGCAAGGCTCGCGGCGCAACCGCTGTTGCAGGTTGATGAGCCGAATGCGCCGATCATCCTTCGCCGCATTGAAGGTCTTATCGTCCAATGTCTGGGCTTTGGAAACGGTTTCAAACATGGCGGTTTCCCCCCTCGCCTGTTTTCTGATGACTCAGCATACATGAGCCGACACCAAACCAGTCTAGGCGTCTGACAGGGACAATCCCTTGATAGGAGTCAAAGTGAGAAAAAAAGGAGAGGATCAAACAGACTTGACGGGCTGATAAAGTCAGGGTGGTGCCGCAAGCCGATCACTCGGAATGCCAGTTATCCATCATGAACTTAGAAATTTCCGGTTTGATATTGTACCAACGGGCATCGTTGTTGGTGCTGTCGATCACCACCAGCTTGTCATCCATGTTCAGCGCCCCCCAGACTTTGTTGCCAACGTACTGAGCGTCGTACTCGCCATGCATATAGTAAATGCCGCGCCCGAGCTTAGCCCAGGAACACCCTAGCTCCTCAATGGTTTCACGGACCTTGTCATCCCCCTTCTCAGGACGAAGCTGCTGGAAGGAAATAAATATATTACGGGTTTTTGCCATCCCAGGTCTCCACACTCTTTTTGCAACAGGGGCGCTGTCAATTTTCTCGACAGTTCACTGTCCGATTTTTAAGACAGGTTCGCTGCCCGTTTCTTATGATGCCCCAGCCGTATGTCAGCTCATCCCTGGGGCTTGGGTCAAGATATTGCGTTGAGCCGAAACATTTTTAGGGGGCGTTGAGGCTATAAATCAACCCCTGACGCAGTGAAGGGGGTGGTTCTACTTTTACGAGAATAGAAGGGGTTTTGGCGGCTAGCCTAGTTTTTTAGCAACCACGACAACCTGTTCGACAATCAGAGTGGTGCGGCACTTGACCCGCTCTTTCTGATCGACGGCCGCATTCATTTTCGAACGGAAGGTCTGATTGGCGGTTTTAGTAGCCTCGGCATACCCAGAAATTTCCTTGCGCGCGGCGGCTTCAAAGACGCGCATGGCTTCGTTGAGATCACTCTCTGTAAAGTCCACGGGCACAAAAGCATCATCATCGCCCGCGTACGTGGCAATCACCCGCTGAAGGCGCTCAACCGCAGCAGCCACTTCCGCAGGTGGATTGCGCTGACTGAGAATATGAAGGGCCTGGGTGACCGTATCCGCTTGTTTACTTGGAATCATAGGCTTACCCGGTGGTGGAAGAGGCTAAAGTAACAAGATAATGACAGTCTTTATCACCGCCTCACGTGCCAAGACAAGGCCAGGACTACAGCAGGACAACAGCAAGACAAGGGGCCGGGCCCGCTTGGCCGTTACCCGTTGATCGCCGGTTTATCCGGCAGGTTGAACAAGCGAATAGCATTATCGCGGAGCACTTTCTTTTTCGGAATGTCGCGAAACCCATGACCATCGACTTCCTGAATAGCCCGGCGCGGATCAACCACAGGGAAATCGGTGCCGAACAAAAACTTATCCTGGCCATACGTGTTGGCGTAATGCACCACCGCGGGCGGCCAATACTTGGGTGCATAGGCATCCCCGGCCATGTAAACGTTCTCGTGTTTCCAGCACATGGCGATCATTTCCTCGGCCCAGGGCGTGCCGAGATGAATGCCGATGATTTTCAGCTCTGGGAAATCAATCGCCACTTGATCCAGCGTGATCGGGCGGCCGACCGACGGCAGGCGACGGTCTTTGGAATAAATCAGGTTCTGGCCCACTTGCAGCATGATCGGAATATCCAGCTCGCAACACTTGGCGTAGGTTGGATAAATCTGGGCAGCGTCCGGGGCCATGGCAAACCAATGGGGATACCAATGCGCGCCAACGAAACCATAATCTTTGACGGCTGTTTCCAACTCGCGCAGCTGTGTCATGCCTTTGGTCGGATCAATCCCCGCCAGACCGGAAAAACGGTCCGGGTGCTTTTGCACCACTTCGGCGACACGCTCATAGGTGATCTCGGTTGAGCCTTTGACGTTGAGATCTCCACACCGCACCGCGATCAGGAACGAACGGTCGATGCCTACCTCATCCATCAGCTTGAGGTAATCCTCGATCTCCACGCCCTGACGGATGGATCCGTCCTGGCGGACCTTTTCCTGGAAAGAGGAATCGGAGGAGATGCGCCCTTCCTCAAACTCACGCGGCGTGCGGATGTTGACGACAATATCAATAGCGCCAATGCGGTCTGACATAGGCCCCCCAGAACAAATGGTGTTACCCATCGTGCTTAAGGGGCTGGGGCAAAAGGGTCAAGACGCTGAAGGGCTCCGCACAGGTAAGACCACCGGGTTACACGCCGTTACCAAAAAAACCTGAGCTGGACACATTCTGAACACAACTTGGACCTAGCGTTTTGCTGCGATGTTCAGACGCTATAGCTTTGGAGGGTCTCCTGATGTTCAAACACTTTGCCTTTAAACAGCTGGCTCTGCCCCTGGCGGCAGTCATGATGGTCACATCTGTGCCGCACGCCAGTGCCGCCAGAAATGTCGTCTGGCGGGATAGCCCCGGCACAACCGTGATCGTCAAACAGACCCGTGTGGTCCCCGTAAAGTATGTACACAGTCGACCGTGGCGCAGCGACCGGCACCAGCGGTATGGGCGTTATAACAGGCGCTATTATGGCTATGGCCACTACACTACAGACAATGACGCCCTTGTGTTTTTAGGACTCGCTGCCGTGACACTGGCCATTCTCAACTCGGCGACTGAATCCCAGCAACGCGCCCATGAGCAATCCATGATCGAAGCCACCCGGGCCACCCGGGGTGAAACCATCACCTGGAATGACGGCCCCCAGTCAGGCAGCGTAACGGTCTTGCGCACAGGCACGGCTCCCAGCGGCCAGCCCTGTCGTGAATTCAGCCAGGCGGTGACCATTGGGGGCCGCAGCGAAACGGCCTATGGCATTGCCTGCCTTCAACCCGACGGCGCCTGGCGCATCGTTGATTGAGCCTCGTTTACTGAGCCTCATATTACTTTTAAGGAAGAACATTTTGACGTCTAAGATGAACGTGCTCGCTCGCACAGCCGTTATGGCAAGTATCACTGCCCTCCTGTTCTCCGCCTGCGCGTCTGATGGGCCACGCGGTAAACGCGGGGGCGGCCCAGGGGATGGAATGGGCGACAGTAACGCTCAGATGACGGAACGCGGTGGCGGTTTTGGCACTGTGGATTTCAATGCCTTATACCGCCGGACCATGGAGCAGAAAGCGAACGGTGACTGCCAGAAAACGCTGGCCCCATTGCAAACACTGGCGCACTAGGGTCCCGGCTATGAAGGGGCACAACAGGCGCTGGGTGAATGTCTTCTCCAGAACGCGGCCCCTGATGCCGTCACGGATCAACTCAACGCGCTGGTATGGCTGCGTCGCGCGGCAGAAGGGGGACGTACAGAAGCCCAAGGCGCTTTGGCCGCCGTTTATCTTGACGGACCAGACGCCTTGAGAAATCGCCCGCAGGCTTTGTTCTGGTATGCCCTATACAAAGACAATGCTTCGCGTGGCCGGGTTGCGTTTGTCGCGCTCGCATCCGCAACAGAAGCGCGTCTAAAAGCGGCATTTACCGACGCCGACATCACAGCTGTTGCAACGGACGTGGCAAGCTGGCAACCAACGGTTTGGATTCCGCCCAAAGACGCAGAGTTTACCGGGCCAGGAGGAGACGGAGCACGGTCTGGCGAACGGCGCTCACGCAGGCAGCTTCAAGAGAGCTATTAAGCCGGTTCTTGATCTGCAAGACGGAGCCTGATACCCCGTCACATGCTTCTGACCCTCGCCGCCGTTTTTGGGACTGCCTTTCTCGCCGCCACCATTCTGCCCTTCTTTTCGGAGGTCGTTGTGAGCGCCGCGCTGGCCGATGAAGATCTGAACCGTCTCGCCCTTTGGACCGCCGCAACCACCGGCAACACCTTGGGGGCTGCGGTGAACTGGGTGCTCGGCCGCTATGCCGCTCACTTTCAGGATCGCAAATGGTGGCCGGCCTCGCCCGCGCAAATGGTGAAAGGCGAAGCGTGGTTTAACAAATACGGTGTGTGGTCTTTGTTGCTGTCGTGGCTGCCTATTGGCGGCGATGCCCTGACGGTGATCGCGGGCATTTTGCGGGTGCGGTTTGATGTGTTTGTTGTACTGGTGGCGATTGGCAAAGGCGCACGTTATGCAGCCCTGATCGCCGGTGTGGATTTTGTATTGTTTTAGGTCTGGTCCTTGAGCGCCATCAACTGGCGTTTGAATTTCACATCACCGACCGTGATGTGATCGAACCCGGCTTTTTCAAAGCCCAGCTTCTCAAACAGCGGTATGGCCATAGCGCTGGCTTCCGCATGAAAGGCGTTGACGCCATCAGCGCTGGCACGGTCGAGGACATGCTGCAACAGCGCACGCCCAACCCCCTGCCCCTTGCAGTCGGGTCGAATATAGAGCGAGGTGATATGACCATCTTTGGCATACCCGCAGAAGCCCATCGGACCGGACTCATCCACCGCCACAAATGTTGTCGGGCCGAGGATAAAATCTTGAAAGCTGGTTTCCGTCGCCCGTCCCGACCACGCTTCCACTTGCGCCTCTGTATAATGTTCGGAGGCTTGCGTTTCGATAGAACTTTGAAACAACTCGACCAGGGCAACGATGTCGGTTTCTTGTGCCGGTCTAATGTCCATCCTCAGGCTCCCGGTTTGTTTGCCAGACTCAGCGCTGCGTAAACTCAAACATCTCTTCGTTGGGGCCTTTGACCAGCATCATTTTATAGGGGGCGCCGTCGCCTTTGATATCGATAGGCGGCTGAACGATTTCATAGCCCATCTCGGATAAGCGGTCATGCAGGGCGGCGATGTCATCGGTGTCATGGGTGAGCAATGAGAAGCCAAGCTTGCCTGGCTTCATGCGATCAACCAGACGCTTACCGGTGCGGTCAAAGAAATGTACGCAAAGGATTTTACCGCTGGCTTCGCCTTCATCGGCCCAGAGCAGAAAGTGAATGCGCGTGCCATGGGGCACGCCTGTGAGATCATCCACTTTATCGCGGTACTCATCTCCGGTTTCCGCATCGGCCACGGCCACAAGGCCGAGCCCTTCTTTGTAGAAGCGGCGGGTTTCCTCCAAATCACCTGCGACAACCGAGATGGTTGGAATTTCTGAGAACGGTCCATCCGGCGAACCGGGCCGCATGGAGGTCTCGGCGTGAACATGCCCGACCATAATGAGAACCGGCACCCCATCCGGGCCGGAGAACAAACATTCTTCGCTGACCGTGTCGCCGATCTGGTGTTTCACTGGCGGTGAGCGGAACTTGTAGCCCGCGTGTTCTATTTTTTCGACATAAGGCGCGATGGGGTCTTTAACGTAAAAGTCGATGGCTTTGACGCCCACATCGGTGCCGGAGTCGGCGTTCTCATCGCCAAAGTCGAGTCGGACTTTCTCATGCGCGATGGGTTGATACTGGATCAACCGCAACCAGCCGAGCGGATAGCCCTTGCAGGATAGCTCAGCAAAACGCCCGGAAATGCCAGACGGCAGTCCCCAGGCCGACAACAAAGAGCCGGATAAATGGCCCTCACGCTCGACCTTAAGCTCCATGATATTGCGGAACAGTCCCAGAGCCCGGTCCAGATCGGTGACCCCAACCGTCGCCATCCGCATTGCGCCTGCATATCCACTCTTCGCCATTCGACCGCCCCTTGTTTTATCCGCGCTGCTGATCAGCGTAGTGTGATTACATATTAAGAGAACCGCGCGGCCAGACACAACTGGTAGAACAGGGGCTGCGATGCGGAGATACGGAGGGATATATGGTGCACTTTAGATCTTGGCTGACAACATTGGCGATCGCAGGTGTCGGCCTGTGTGCTGTTGCTGTAAGCGCGCAAGAACGGGGCCAAGCCACGATAACTGAGCGTGGCCAAGCCACGATGGTTAGCGAGCGTGGCCAAGCCACGACCAGAGTTCCTCTCAACTTCGGTAGCGCCACAACCGTGGACCTGGGCAACGGGGTATACACGTTCACCAAACAGGGCGCGCGCAACATCTTTATTGTCACCGACGAAGGTGTGATCGCTACGGACCCCGTCAACCCTGACGTTGCCGACACCTATATGACCGAAATCCGTAAGGTGACCGATCAGCCGATTAAGTATCTGGTGTATTCCCACAACCATTGGGACCACGTGCGCGGCGGGCAGATTTTTAAAGACGCCGGGGCGCAAGTTGTGAGCCACCAAGCCTGCGTGAAATATTTTCATCGTGACCCCAATCCAGAGGTTGTGCTGCCAGACATCACCTTTGAAGGTCCCCGGCATGACATAACGCTGGGAGATCAAACCCTAGAGCTGCATCACTTCGGGCGGAACCACGGCGAATGCCTGGTGGTGATGCGCGTGCCGTCGATCAACGCGATCTTCCTGGTCGATCTGGTCACGCCCTATGGGGTGAGTGGAGGCTCAGGCTTGATCAATGACTTTTACCCGACGGATTGGATCCGCTCGCTGAAACAAATTGAAGCCATGGACTTTGATTATATGATTGGGGGGCACGGCCCACCAAAGGCGCCGCCCTGGGCGATTACGGAACGGCGGGAATATCTGGAAGCATTGATGGCTGCTGTGAAAGCGGAAATGGACAAAGGCACGCCGACATCAGAGTTTTATCAGGCGATTTCCCTGCCCAAGTTTCAGCACTTGCGCAACTATGACCGGCTGATGCCCCTGAATGCGGAACGCTTCCGCACCTATTATATTTTGGGCTGGTAGGGGTGAGAATGATGACGGTTCTAAAATCCATATCCACCGTGATCCTGTTCGCGGGCTTTTTATCAGGCTGCACGACGCCTCAAGGTTCCGATTCGCCACCCGGTCCGCCCACACCATTCGGCACGTTTAGCGCTGTCACCACGGACCTGGGAGATGGCCTGTACACCATCAGCACCGGAGGCTATCGCACCGTTGCCCTGGTGGGGGATGACGGTGTGCTGGTCGGCGATCCGGTGAGCACGCCCGCGGCCAAACAAATCCTTAGTGAGATTCGCAAGATCACAGACAAACCCATTCTCTATGTTGTGTATTCCCACAATCATTGGGATCACGCCTTGGGCGGCCAGGTTTTTAAAGACGAGGGCGCCGAGATTTGGAGCCATGAAGCCTGCCTGCCGCATTTTTATCGCAACCCGCATCCGGACCTGGTGGTGCCGGACCGGTCTTACGAGCAAAAGCAGGTGCTGGACGTCGGCGGCGCGGTCGCCGAATTGCTATATCACGGCCCCAACCATTCGGATTGCAGCACGCACTTGTATTTTCCGGCGCACAAGATTGTACATATCGTGGATACGGTGCAGCCCTATGCGGTGTCGGGCGCCGGTGGACGCATGAACGATTCCTACCCCAAGCAGTTTGTCGCCTCGATGCAGAAGCTGGAAGATGAAGTGCCGTTCGAGCGCATGATCCCTGGCCATGGCGAACCCATCGCGCCGCGCGATGCCGTGACCACGCGGCGTGAGTATCAACAAGCGTTGCTGGATGCGGTGAAGGCGGAAATTGATAAGGGCACGCCCTTCGAGGACATTCCCGGGGCGGTCTCTTTGCCCCAGTACAAAGACTGGCAGGGCTATGATCAATACCTGGCGGCCAACGCACAACGTATGCTTATTTATTACACGATTGGGTGGTAACCATGATGAAACACATTATCGGCGCGGCGATTTTTGCGCTGGCCTTACAAAACCAAGCCTTCCAAGCCCATGCGCAGTCGCTGGACATTTTTACCAAGACCACAACGGAAGTCGCACCGGGGGTGTATTCCTACGGCGCGTTTTCAGCGCGGAGTTTGTTTGTGGTGACCGATGAGGGTGTGATTGCCACCGACCCCGTGAATTCCAAGAATGCCGCCGACATGCGTGCGGCCATCGCCGAGGTGACAGACCTGCCCGTGAAGTACGTGGTGTACAGCCATCAGCATTGGGATCACGCGCTGGGCGGGCAGATTTTTAAGGACGAAGGCGCAGAGTTCATCAGCCACGAAAAATGTATTCCGCACTGGGTGCGCCATCCCAACGACGATCTGGTGATGCCCGACCGCGTAATTCCAGGCGACAGTGAAATCATCCTCGGCGGTAAAACTTTGAAGCTGATGTACTTCGGCCCCAACCACGGCGACTGTATGCTGGTGATGCAGGTGGACGGCACCGATATTCTGTACATCAACGATCTGGTGACGCCCTATTCCGTCGGCCTCGGGTTCATGCCGGATTATGATCCGGGCGAATGGGTGCGCACCCTGCATGAACTGGAAGCCCTGGACGGCTGGACACAGTTCATCGGTGGCCACGGCATTCCCGTCGCGCCGAAAGACGCGCTGGTACAACGCCGCCGCTATATGGAAGCCTTGATGGCCGCCGTGCGCGAGGGCATAGCCGAGGGCAAACGGCTGGAAGAGCTCTACGATACGATAGAGTTGGCGCAGGAATTCCAAGAGATGCGCGGCTATGACACGCATATCCGGCGCGGCGCCGAACGCATCTATCATTTCTATACGATGGGTTGGTAAGCGCCGGGTTGGTAAGCACGAGATTGCTCAGCAGGGAATTGTATTCATGAAACAAACACTGAGCACACTCAGCATCGCGACTCTTCTTCTAGCCGCGCCAGCTATGGCTGCAGAACAAGGCCCAAGCATTGAGGAGCTGCTCAAGCCTGCGCCGAACCCAGCCTGGAATGAGTTTGCCGTCGCCGGCTATGACACCACTAAGATTGCCGATGGCGTGTACGTGTTTCGTTATACGGGCACTCGCAGCCTGTTCATGATAACCGACGATGGCGTCATCGTGACCGACCCCATCAGCCCGGCCATCGCAAAAATTTTCCGGGAGGAAGTGGCCAAGATCACCGACCAGCCGGTGAAGTATGTGGTGTATAGCCACGAGCATTGGGACCATGTACCCGGCGCGCAAATTTTTAAGGACGAAGGCGCACAAATTGTCGCCCATGAAAACTGCGCGCGGCATTTTTATGATCTGCCAAACCCAGACATTGTCATGCCGGACATTACGTTCTCGGACGACTACACACTTGAATTGGGCGGTCGCAAACTGGAGCTGCTCTACTTCGGTCCTAACCATGGCGATTGCATGGTGGTGATGCGTCCTGATCCAGGGGATTACCTGTACATCGTCGATCTGGTGACCCCGGGTGGCGCGCCCTTGGGGTTCATGCCCGACTATGCGCCGCATCATTACGTGCGCACGCTGAAAGAAATAGAGGCCATCGACTACAAAGCTATCATCGGCGGGCACGGTGCGATGCTGTCGCACCCCAGCGCCGTAACCGAGCGGCGGCAGTACCTGGAAGCTCTGATGAAAGCCACACGCGAGGCTATGGCCTCGGGCGCTAATCCGTTTGAGCTGCACAAAGTCATTCGCGTGCCGGAATTCGCCCACCTACGCGGTTACGAGTCACGCATTGAAGACAACGCGCGGCGCATGCTGGCCTTCTACGGCATTGGATGGTGAGTTTTAGAAGGTCTTAAAGTTTGGTCGGATTCGGCGCGTCGCCATAAACATCCTTCGGATCGAAGGTTTTGTCATCTTCCTTAAACTCAAGCAGTTTTGCGGCGTCTTCAACCGGAATTCCTGTAGGGATGGCCCGGTAAAAACACGACCGGTAGCCCACGTGGCAGCTGGCCCCGGAGCCTGCGACTTTCACGCGCAGCCACACCGCATCCTGATCGTCATCAATGCGCATTTCTGCGATCTCTTGGGTGAGCCCAGAGGTGGCGCCCTTGTGCCACAACGCCTGTCGACTGCGGCTCCAGTAATGAGCCTCGCCAGTTTCGATGGTTTTGGTCAGGGCTTCTTGGTTCATATAGCCGTGCATTAACAGCTCGCCCGTCTCGGCATCGGTGGTGACCACGGCAATGAGGCCATTGGCATCGAATTTAGGAGCCAGTTCTGCGCCTTCTTCGACCTGCTCGACAGTCTTACGGGCGGCAAACGGGGAATTCGTCTGGGTCATAGTTATTTTCCGCATTGTGATCCGCCTGGGCGGTCTAGGACGCCCTTGGGGGCCAAATACATCTGAAGAAGGTCTCATTTAGTCTTATATGACTAAATTCTCAAGGTAGAGCGTGCAAATCGGTAGCAGCACGGGCGTAGGGACTAGAGACTCCGCTGAAATTCCGCTAAACCCCGGCCATGACAACACTCAATCTTCATAACACCCTGACCCGGGCCAAGGCAGCCTTTCAGCCGCACGACGAGAAGCGGGTGACGATGTATGTCTGTGGCCCAACGGTCTACAGCTACGCCCATATTGGCAATGCCCGGCCCGCCGTAGTGTTTGATGTGGTGTTTAGGCTGCTCCGCCATGTCTATGGCGACGACCATGTGGTCTATGCCCGCAACATTACCGACATCGATGATAAAATTAATGCGGCGTCGAAAGAAACCGGACGGCTCATCAGCGACATTACGAAGCAGTACGCAGATATCTATCGGGCGGATATGGGGGCGCTGGGCGTTCTAAATCCAACGCATGAACCCCATGCCACCGCGCACGTTGATGAAATCATTGCCATGATCACGGTGCTGATCGAACGCGGCCATGCCTATGCGGCGGAGGACCATGTGTTGTTCGATGTGCCGTCGTTCGAAAATTATGGCCGCCTCTCCAATCGCGATCAGGATGATATGATTGCGGGCGCACGTGTTGAGGTCGCGCCTTACAAAAAAGATGCCGCTGACTTTGTGTTGTGGAAACCCTCCAGCGATGATCTGCCAGGGTGGGACAGTCCGTGGGGCCGGGGACGCCCAGGCTGGCATATTGAATGCTCGGCCATGATCGAAAAGCATTTGGGTGAGACGATAGATATTCATGGTGGCGGGCATGATTTGATTTTCCCGCACCATGAAAATGAACTGGCGCAAAGCACGTGCAGCCATGGCGGTGCTGATCTGGCGCAGGTGTGGATGCACAACGGCTTCCTGACCATGGACAAGGACAAAATGTCTAAGTCGATCGGCAACATCGTGACTGTTCAAGAGCTCCTGCAAGACCATGCGGGCGAGACCATTCGCTTTGCTCTGCTGACCGCGCACTATCGCCAGCCGCTGGACTGGTGCGATGATTTGCTGGCGCAAGCCAAGAGCACTTTGGACCGGCTGTATGGCACGCTGGACAATCTCGCGCACATCAATGCTCCAAAAGCGGCTACGCCCTCTGACGCCTTCATGAACGCGCTGAGCGATGACGTGAATACGCCCAAGGCTCTGGCGGAAATGTCAGCGCTGTGCAAAGCGGCCAATACCGCCAAGACAGATAAAGACCGCGCCCTGCTTAAAGGACAGTTGCTCGCCGCTGGCGCAGTCCTTGGCCTGCTGCAAGGTGATCCGTCGTCCTGGCTTAAAGGTGGCAGCAACGATGAAGACGCGGAAATCGATGCCATGGTTGAAGCCCGGCGTACCGCGAGAACCAATAAAGACTTTGCCGAGTCTGACCGGATCAGAGATGAGCTTCTTGCGCGCGGCATTACATTGGAAGACGGACCCAAAGGCACTAAATGGCGGCGGGGCTGTTAGATGGTCACCACCGCTGACACACGCGCTGAACTGGCCCGGTTGATTGCCTTTCCAACGGTGTCACGGGACTCCAACCTAAACCTCATAGCTTATGTTCAAGAGCGCTTGAACGAGTACGGTATTGAGTCGCGGCTGGTTCATAATGCCGAAGGCACCAAGGCCAATTTATTGGCGACCATAGGCCCCATGGTTGAAGGCGGCGTAGTGTTGTCCGGCCATACCGACGTGGTGCCGGTTGAGGATCAAGACTGGCATACCGACCCGTTTTCTCTGGTTGAAAAAGACGGCAAACTATTCGGGCGCGGCACCTGCGACATGAAGTGCTTTCTGGCCACGGCCATCGCCGCCTTACCGGATATGATTGCTGCTGATTTGCCGGTACCGATTCACTTCGCCTTTTCTTACGACGAAGAAGTTGGCTGCGCGGGCGTGCCATCGTTAATCAAACTTATTCGTGAAGAGTTACCGCTGCCGAAAGCCGTGATTGTTGGCGAACCGACCGATATGAAAGTGGTGTCTGCCCATAAAGGGGTCACCGCTGTGACAGCGGCCATTACGGGACAGGAAGCCCATTCCTCCCAAACACAATTGGGCTTTAGCGCGGTCATGGCTGCCGGGCGGCTCATTCAATGTGTCAGTGACATGAATGCAGCGAATGCGGCAGACAACAATACAAACAAAGACCCTCGTTTCGAGCCGGACCACACGACGATGACAGTAAATGTCATCAAGGGCGGTACCGCGCTGAACATTCTGGCCGGGCACTGTACACTGACCTGGGATATTCGCTCTTTGCCGGGCGATGATCCACAACAGTACATCCGTAAGTTTGAGGACTTCTGCCACGATACCGTACTGCCGGACATGCGGAAAACAGCGCCCAAAAGTGCCATCGATATTCAGGTGCGTGCTGGCACCCCGGCCCTTCAGTTCGAAAGCGACTCGGAGGCCGAACGCCTGTGCCGGCAGCTGACGGGAGACAATGCAACCCGCGCTGTGAGCTTTGCCGCCGAGGCCGGACAATTCCAGGAAAGTGGGCTCTCAACGGTCATTTGTGGCCCTGGATCTATTGCCCAGGCTCATCAACCCAATGAATTCATCACGTTAGAGCAGGTGGATCTGGGGACTCGGTTCATGAGCGATTTGATCGAAAAGCTGGCAAAGTAGGTCGAATTCACGCTTAAAATGACTAATCGATCGGTCGAGCAGGAGCGTGATCATGAGAAAACTGACAATCGTTGCCGCTGCACTCACAGCGTACTGCGCGAGCGTTACTGTGCAAGCGGCTGAAGAGCCAGTGCAGAACGAGCAGGCCATGCCGACCGGCGACTGGCGCGTGATCATCGATACGCCCATCGGCGAGATGCCGTTCATCATGGAACTCTCCAATGAGGGTGAAACGTGGCAAGCGACCTTTATCAATGGCCCAGAACGCATGGCCGCTGAAACCACCACAGTGCGCGGCACGTCTTTGGTCATTGAATTTCCATCCTACGGACACAGCATCTCCAGTGTGATTATCAAAGACGGACAGATGCAAGGCACCATGCAATTCAAACGGCCCGATGGTTACACGGTTGTGCCCTTCACGGCAGAGCATGGTCAAAGCCATCGCTTCTTTGTCGACGCTGTTGCACCCGCCGAAAATCTTGCAGGACGCTGGGCCCTCACCCAGATCAACAGCGCGTTTTCAACCGAGCCTCGGGTTGGGCTGCTGGAACTTAACGATGATGGCTCCGTCGTTGTTGGGGCTTCCATGGTAACAACCGGAGACTCCCGCTTTCTGACGGGAGAACTGCGGGGCACAGAACTGTACCTGTCGACCTTTTACGGCGGCGGCGGGGCGTTGTGGCGTGGCACATTGAATGAAGATGGAACCTTATCCGGCCAAAACTACTCTCTCACAGGACAGTTCACAGCGGATTGGTCCGCCAAAAGGGATGCGACCGCCGCATTGGATGATGCAACCAAGCTTACCTATATCAAAGACGGCTACGATGGGCTGGCGTTTTCCTTCCCAGACCTAGACGGCAACCTAGTGTCGCTGTCGGATGCACGATTTGAAAACAAGGTCGTGGTGATCACCATTGGCGGCAGCTGGTGCCCGACCTGCCATGATGAGACCGCGTTCTTCTCGCCCTATTTCAATGAGAATAAGGATCGTGGCTTAGAAGCTGTGGGACTGATGTATGAATACTCGCCAGTGTTTGAGGATGCGGTAAAAGCCTGCCGCCGTTACGAGCGCCGCTATGAGGTGCAGTACCCCATGCTGATAGCCGGCACGATGGACAAGGAAGCCGCAGCCAAAACCCTACCCATGATCAACGCTGTGTTGGTCTATCCGACCATGATCTTCGTCGATCGTACGGGCGCTGTTAGGCATATTCATACTGGGTTTCCAGGTCCTGCCACAGGGGAGCATCACGAAAAATTTAAGCGCGATTTTTACAAGCTGATGGACGCATTACTGGCGGAAGACGTCTGATAGAACGAGACCCACGCAGACAGAGAAACGGCGCAGACTGACATTCAATCTGCGCCGTTTTGTGTTTAGAGCCGTGAAAGTTTAGGCCGGCTTGGTGCCGAGGACGTTATACCGGCTGCGCCACGCGGCTGGGCCTTCATCGACCACGTCAAAGCCGGTCTTGCGCATTTCACCATTGAAATCGACTGAGTTGTATTCCAAACGCCAGACTTCTTCATTCCAGCGATGATCACGCCAAGAGCCAAAGCGACCGTAAGCGTTGGCTGACCGACCACGCCCGGCTCCGGTTTCAAAATCAATCGGGAAGTAGACGCCACCCGGACGCAGCACACGGAAAGCCTCGTTGATGATGTCTTTGGTTTCCTTAGCCGGCACTTCGTGGTGCAAGATGTAAGACGTCACAATATCGAAGTAGCCGTCTTCAAACTTGGTATCTTCGGCCAAGCCTTGACGGAAGTTGGCGCCAATCCCTAAATCCACGCAGCGCATGTGGGCGTAGCGAACCATGGGACCACCGATATCGATGCCCCAGACTTCGGCGTCCGGGAAGCGTTCTTTAAGGGCGGCGGTCAGTTGACCGGTGCCGCAACCCATATCGAGGATGCGCATGACCTTGCCGTCTTTAGGGGTGGCCATCTGGGCAGCAAGATTGCGATGAATCTCATCCTGATAATTCTCCGCCCGATAAAAGTTGTTGGTGCCGTAGTGATACATATGGCCCGCAAAGGCATCACCGACATATCCACCGGGTTGAATGTGGATTTCGTACTTGGTGTAGTCGGGAATCTCCATGTCCGGATTTAGCTCTAACTTGCCGGGGCCAGTCTGATCGGTAGCCTCCATCTCAGCCAGATAGGTTTCTGCATTTTCATGATAATGCAGTTGCAGTGCTTTCCACATCAATTGCTGACCGCTGGTGCGCAGCCGCCCTGAGGTTCCGATATAGGTGTCGTTCTCGACCAAGGGAAAAATCTTTTCCAGGGGGATATCGTCTTTCGGATCAAGCCCTGCATCGGTCAACGCCTGATTGAAACGCTCACGGGCGACGCGGCCAGAGGCACTGCCCGACCAGATGCGAAGACCGGTCAAGAAATTGTCATAACTTTCCAGGTCGAGCTTGGGCAGGCGCTCCAAACGCTTGTCGGTGCCACGGGGTTCAACATCACCGGGAAAGATAGACATGGGTGCTGGCGTTGCGGACGCAGACTTAGATCCAAACACCGCGCCAATAGCGGAAGCCACAGCAGCAGATGCCCCAAAGAGTGTGCGACGGTCGATCATGGGATGACCTCCTTGTTCCTGAATTGCTATTGAGACTTACCGGTTTTCGCGGGTGAAGGCGGCCGACACCGGCAGATCCCCTTCACGCAGCAGCGGTGAGTAGGTCAGATCGATAAAGCGATCACGGTCCTTCTGCCATTCCGCTTCTTGCTCGGCGGTGGGCATAAAGGTTTCGA
>JAVJSV010000020.1 GCA_040219235.1 Rhodospirillaceae bacterium | reverse complement strand
CTGCTTACTTGGTCGATGCAAAAAGGCAGCGTGAATATTCGCGCCTTGTTCCTTCATAATCTCTCAGACGCTCTCGCTTCCGTTGCTGTGATCTTCGGTGGATCGATGATCTTGCTCTATGATTTGCGCTGGGTTGATCCGCTCATCACGATCCTGATCGCCGCCTACATCCTCTATCTCGCATTTACAGAAATCGGCGGCGTAATACGTACGCTCATGCTGGGCAGCCCGCCTGAAATTGATACTGATGCGGTGATTGATGCGGTCTCCGGTGTGGACGGTGTCGTCGAAATTCATCATGCGCATTTTTGGCAGATGGCAGAGCATGAGGCGGCGCTCGATACTCATGTGGTTATCGACAAGGACAGGTGGGACGATCTCGAAAGCATCAAGCTAGCCATCAAGACGCGTCTCGAAGACAAGTTCGGGGTCAGGCATTCCACTCTGGAATTCGAACGGTCAGACCGCAAGCATCAGGATGCGCAACTATATGGTCATGGATAATCGGATAGGAGTATAGCCATGTTCAAGATAGTGGATATCGAAGCTGAGAACGTTCTCGGCCTGGAGTGCAACGGTAAATTAACTGAGGACGATCTAAAGGGAATACATTCTTGGCTAGACGCAGAACTGTCCAAGAATGGAAAACCGTCCTTAGTCATCTTGATGTCATCCTTTGATGGATATGCCGACGCCTCTGCGTTTTGGGCAGATTTGAAAATCGATTTGAAACACCATGGAGATCTATCGCGCGTCGCAATCGTGGCCGATCAAGCCTGGCTGAAATGGGGTGCCATGGCCGCCAACACTTTCACCAGAGCCGATCTGAAATGGTTCGCTACTGATGACCACGATTTAGCCATCAGCTGGGCGCATGATGGATCGTAACGGCATAACCAAGTATGAATTTCTCTAGTTTTGCTAGACTTTTAAACCAGTTATGACTGATACAATAATTGGTGACGTTTCCGGCGAAATAATAGGGCGAAGCTGACACTCCTCTGGAATTGATAAACTCAGGCCGTCATTGTTGTGACGTACCTAACATCCAGTTTACTCAATTGGCGTTCTGTATAAGCGAAGTTTTTTTCTCCACAGTCAGCCTGGTGAGTTTGTATTGCATCATGGTCTTGCAGGGAAGCTTTCGCATAGCGCGACGGTCTTGTGCCTTAGGCGTTTAGAACTTCAGTTTCTTTCCGAAGCATGCAACAACAATTTATAGTTGGAAGAGGCATAGCATACGCAATTTGAGGGTGGGTCGGTATAGTAAGGAGTTTGCCCGCCGCTTACACTTGATTTAACTCACTACAAACTCATAAGTTCTTTTCCTGATTCGTCCGTCCACACGGATACGCAGGGAGACCGGGGAACATCTCATGACACGCCTTTTCACACTCGTAGTTACAGCACTTGCACTGACAGCTGGTCTCTCCGTGCCAGTTTGGTCTCACGCGGTTTTGTTGGGCTCCACGCCCGCCGCAGAAGCTAGCCTGGATGAATCCCCCAAAGAGATCATCTTCAATTTCAATGAAAACGTTGGCCCAATATTCATCAAGATTCTTGACCGCACCGGAAAGGAGGCTGGCGAACTTGGCGAGTGGACGGTCGATGGGAACGATGTCATCACTCCGGTAAATGGTGAACTGCCCGATGGCACCTACATTGCTACTTATCGTGTGATCTCCGCTGACACCCATCCCGTAGGAGGTAGCGTGGTCTTCGCTGTAGGTGAAGTCGTTGCTTCAATGGAGGACGTTTCAGCCGGTGGCGGTGAGACCAGTGGTTGGGTCATTCCCGTCGCAATCAACCGCTTTATTCAATATAGCGCCATGCTTCTCGCAGCGGGCGCAGCCCTCTTTATTGTCGGCATGTCCGTGCCGCCCCAGGTTGAACCATCCGTGTACCACATGGGCAAGCTCTCTGCCATAATTGCAGCTATAAGTTACGTGTTGGCGCTTGGTTTCGGCGGTGCTGAAATGATGCTCGGCGGTCCTGGCGCAATTTTCTCCGGCGCGGCTTGGAGTCAGGCCTTGAGTTCAACCCTTGCACCAAGTGCGTTCGTTGGCATTCCAGGTTTACTGATCTTAGTGTTTGCTTTTGGCAAAGGACCAGAAGGTAAATCAACACCCCTGCTGCTACTCGGGAGCGTGACTGCTGTTGGTAGTTTTCTGGTCACCGGCCACGCGGCCACTGCACCACCGGTGTGGTTGATGGCGCCCGTCGTGGCTGTACACCTGTTCTGTGCCGCATTCTGGATTGCTGCACTATATCCTCTGGCGAAGATCACTCAGGTCGCCACCGTGCAGGAAGCCGGAGCGGTGATGGCGCAGTTCTCTGAACGTGCGGTATTGACTGTTGGGGCGCTGTTTGCCTCAGGTGCGATCATCACCTGGACTCAGGTTGAAGACCCCTCCAACATGTTGACAACGGACTATGGTTGGCGGCTGACCGCAAAGCTGGCTGTTTTCTTTGCCTTGCTGGGCCTCGCGGCGATGAACAAAATGGTCCTTACACCGGCGCTCGAAAAAGCAGACCCTGCCGCTGCGCCAAAGCTGCGCCGCTCTATCACCTTTGAGTATATTGCGATGATCCTTATCATCGCTGCAGCTGTGTCGTTGACCCTCGTCACGCCCCCCAGGGCCACTATTGATATGGAGGGTGGCACGGGCGAGATGGGTATGGGCGGTTTCCAAACCACGATTGCTAAAGGCAAGTACACCGCTGACTTCAGCATTGATCCAGGCCGGACAACCGGTTCCAATATGGTGATGATCGAATTTAAGGATGACGCGGGTAATCCGGTTGAGATGATTGATGTGAATATCGTGTGGGCTCTACCAACGGCCGGTCTTGAGGGCATTGAAGGGCGCGGTGAGATGGTCATGCCGGGCATGTACCACTTCATGTTTGATCAGTTGATCATTCCGGGTGAATGGGAAGCCCGGATTGATGCATTTGTCGATGACTTCGACAAGCAGATCTTTCGTACAACCGTACCCATTAAATAAAAGGGAGCGTAGTGATGATCCTTACTGTTGCCCGCAAGGAATTTCTGGAAATTATCCGCGATGGCCGAATTAAATGGTCGGCGGGAATTCTCGCTATCATGCTGATAACAGCACTAGGCACAGCCAGCCAACGCTTCGTCGATATCTCGGTGGAACGGGACTCCGCACAAGAAGTCGTGAATGCACAATTTGCGGCGCAAGGAGAAAAAAACCCTCATGCCGCAGCTCACTACGGTCTTTACGCTTTTAAGCCCGTCACGCCACTCTCGTTTTTTGACACGGGCATCGGCAGCTATACGGGTGTGTCGGTGTGGCTGGAGGCACATAATCAAAACGACGCCGAAGGTGAGCCTGCCCGTGACGCTACCGCGATTGCTCGTTTTGGGGAACTGACAGCGGCATTTACTCTGCAGATGTTGTTGCCATTGCTAGTGATCCTACTGGCTTTCCCGGCATTCGCGGGCGAGCGTGAGGCCGGGACGTTGCGACAGGTCCTCAGCATGCAAGTTTCGCCGGTGCAACTGTTGTTCGGCAAGGCGCTGGGCGCTACGGTAGCGCTCAGTGTATTTATTGGACCTATTCTCATTCTGGGTTTGATTGGGCTTGCCTTTGCACCCGAAGGAGCCGGGTACCTAGCTCATGGCCTTGTTTTGGTGTCAATCTACATCATCTATGCGTTGATCTTTCTGTTCCTTACGCTTGCTGTGTCGGCCAACGTGCGAACCGCACAGGCTGCTTTGGTCATCATGGTCGGTTTTTGGGCGGTGTCCAGTTTTGTACTTCCCCGTGCGGCATCTGACCTGTCGAGGTTGTTGTACCCGACACCAACCGCCGTTGCCTTTCAAAAAGACATCGAGGAAGCCACGCAGTCCGGTTTGGATGGTGTCAGCCCTGCAGCAGCAATTGCGCAACGGCAGGAACAGACACTCGCACTTTACAACGCAAACACCGTTGAGGAACTTCCGATCAATTTCCAAGGCATCATTTTTGATCTACAAGAGAAAATGGGCAACGAGGTGTTCGACAAGTTCTACGGTGACTTACACGATACCTTCGCGAAGCAAACGGGATTGCATCAGACGTTTAGTGTTGCCTCACCCCGTATGGCTGTCCAACTTGCTTCGATGGAATTGTCAGGGACATCGCTGACCAACCACTTAGATTTTACGCGACAGGCAGAGCGATACCGCCGCGACTTGATCGAGGGAATGAACCGGGATATCACGTTCAATTCTGAGGCCGGGCAAGCGGACTATCGCGCCGGACCGGAGTTGTGGGGTTCAGTCGACCGCTTTGAGTATAGCCCCGCACCGTTAACAGAGACAATGACACGCCTCGGCCCTAGCTTTATGGTGATGTTTTTATGGCTGGGCTTATCAATTGTCGCCGGGGTATTAGCCGTGCGTAACATTAAAGTGACGTTAGGTTAAGGAGCAGGCATATGAAGGGGTTTTGGTCTGTCTTTACCCAGGAATGGGTAATCCTCAAACATAATAGCACTTGGTGGATCATTCTTGGACTTCTGGTTGTGTTAACCGTGCTTGCTGCTCTGAACGGCGCGGCACGTACTGACCAGATGGCAGAAATGGCCGAAAGCCTTAACCGTGAAGAAACGGTGCTCCAGTCGGCGCTCCAGACATCAGTGGAGCGTTGGGAAGCGAACCCAGACTCTCCCCCGCCATCTGCTGCCAGCCCTGGCGCGCTGGGGTTGTCCGTACTCAGTCACTATACGGTTCTGCCGCCGACACCTCTGGCCGCATTATCCATCGGGCAAACGGACGTGCAGCCGACGTATTATAAGGTCTCTGCTCACCCTGCGCTGACGTTTCTGAACGAAACCGAGATTCAAAATCCGCTCAACGTTTTGTCGGGAAGTTTTGATGTCGCGTTTATCATTGTGTTCGTCTTACCCATCTTCATTGTCGCACTGACCTTTGACCTTATGTCCAAGGAAAAAGAACGCGGTGTGTTAAGTTTGGTTTTGGCGCATGGGGTTTCGAAGATAGCGTTTATCGTAGCCAAGGGCACTGCGCGGGCAGCGCTGATTTTCCTCCTGCTGCTTGTTGTCGGATTTGTCGCCGTGAGCTTGACAGAGCAGAGCCTAGCGTCAGCTGCTGTGTGGGGCCGGTTTGGCCTCTGGTTCCTGGTCGTTTCATTTTACGCGTTCTTCTGGTTTGCCTTAGCGTTGTTTGTTAATGCTTGGGGTAAACCGTCGGTTACGAACGGCATGATACTTGCCAATCTCTGGCTAGTGTTTGTTGTTGTTGTTCCGGCTTTGGTCAACGTCGTGGCGACGACTTTGTTTCCCGCACCGTCCCGAGTTGAACTAACGACGGAGATGCGTGAGGCGACTGAGATCGCGGATCAGGAAGCAGCTGAGTCCCGCGAAGCCTTTTTCTTTGATCACCCTGAGATGGCCGGGGCCAGCGCCAATACGGATCAGTTTTTCCTTCAGGTGCTAGCCACGGATTCCGCCGTGGAAAAAGCAACGCAGGCGCTGTTGGAAGAATTTGAACTCCAGGCTGCGCGACGCCAGCAGGTGGTTGACCTGCTGCAGTTCATTTCTCCGGCGATCATGACCCAGAATGCCCTCAATGCGATTTCAGGAACAGGTACAGAGCGCTTCTCAGACTTTGTTAACCAGATGCTTGTTTTCCATGAAGACTGGAGGGACTTCTTTACGGACCGGGTGTTAAAAGGGGACCTGATGACGTCCGCCGATTTTGAAAAGATACCCGCTTTTGAATATGAGACTTGGACCATCTCAGACGTGTTTAAATCTACCATAGGCCCGACCGTCGGGTTAACTATATTCATGCTTATTCTTGGGGTATGGTCGTCTCGCCGATATGCGCGCTATCCTGTGGTTTGATGAAGCGCAGTTTTGCCAACTGATGCGTCGTTCCAACCTCATTCTTACTTTCAAACGAAACCATCTGCCCGGTTTATGGTCTTTGCTACCGGCTATTTAATTGGCTGCCGCATCTCAGAATAACGTTGCCAGCTGTTCATCGGCTTGTCCCAAGGCGCTTCGCTTGTCAGATAGTTGGGTTGCTGACGCTCAATAACCTCCAACATCTTGACAGGCAGGGCATCAG
>JAVJSV010000019.1 GCA_040219235.1 Rhodospirillaceae bacterium | reverse complement strand
TGGTGGTCTCGGATAACGGTACCGAACTGACGTCGAATGCCATTCTTCAATGGCAGGAAGAGCGCAGCGTTGAGTGGCACTACATTGCACCGGGCAAACCAATGCAGAACGGCTTCGTTGAATCGTTCAACGGCCGCCTACGTGATGAATGTCTGAACGAGCATCTGTTCAGGAATTACGGTCATGCAAGGGAGGTCATTGCACGCTGGCGGCACGATTATAACAACCACCGACCGCATACGAGCCTCAACGGGCTCACCCCGAAGGAGTTTACAACCCGGTCCGATCAGGACCATAACCAGAGCAGGTTCTACTCATAAACGGGGGAATAACGGGGGCAAGGTCAGCGTTCACACACGCTACGACAAGCTGGCGAGAAACTTCCTGTCCGCCGTTGCCATCGCCGTCCTCGTCGCATTCTGGCTATGATTGAGTCTCAACCTTAGTCCTTTACAATTAGATGATTATTTCACTTGGGAAAGTCACAGTAAACTTTGACCCGACACCTAACTCGCTATCAACTGACATCGAGCATCCCGTCTGATTTAAAATCTTACTTACAATATGGAGCCCTAGCCCAACGCCTTCAACTTCGTTCGCTATAAATGGATTATTGGCGACCTTAGCGTTGCCGACACCTTTAACAAAGGGGGATAAAATGCGCCCTAAGTCCTCTTGCGCAATTCCAATTCCTTTATCAGTGACTTCTAAAATGCCACAATCATTATCGTTCAACGACCAAGAGACTCGAACATCAATATTGTCGCCTGAAAACTTAACCGCGTTCGTTACGAGGTTTTCGACAATTTGATGAAATGCGCAACGATCATAACGGAGCGTTATATCTCTTTGTTCACTTGAAAACGATATCTGCGTCGGATTTAGGCAGAATGGCTTTTCGTAAAACTGATGACTTAGTTTTACGAACTCAACCGAAAGAATTATTTCATCATCTGTAAATTCACGTTTTCCACTCTCGATTTTTGAAATGTCCAAAATTGTGTAGATGAGACCTGCAAGCTTGGCACCGCTCTCCTCAATCAAGCCTGCGTATTCACGATATTTTTCATTTGCCAGAGGACCGAACATTTCTGACTTTAATATTTGGGAGAAGCCTACAATTGCGTTGAGAGGCGTCCTCAGTTCGTGACTCATACTTGCCATAAAGTCAGATTTTGCTGCATTGGCGGCGTCGGCAGCCTTCTTCGCGGCCTCTAATTGCTCAGTACGCAAGACTTCCTCTGTGATATCAGCGTTCGTGCCGATCATCGCGATTGGCGCGCCATCTTTGGAGAAAACAAACTTCGCTTTTCCAGCAATATGCCTAACTTCGTTACCATTTCGATGAATACGAAATTTGGAGTCAAACCCTGTACATTCTTCGATTGCTTTTTTCACCTGGCCGTCTGCCCTCTCCTTATCATCAGGATGTAGCGTGTTGGCCCAGTCATCGTAGGTGTTCGAGAACGTGCCTGGGTCTGTTCCAAAGATGCGATGCATCCACTCGTCCCAAATAAGTGTGCCGCTTACCAGATCGTATTCCCAAATTCCAATATTGGTCGCATCCGCCGCTGCCTGAAGACGATCAACCAGTCTGGTCATTTCTTCCCGTGCACGAATTCTTTCCGTAATATCTGTCTCAATGGCAATAAATCCGGACTGCGGATCTTCCTTATCAATAGGCTGACAGCTGATATGCACCCAATACTCTGATCCATCCTGGTGATAATTGATTACATCGACCTCAAAGGAAGAGTGTGCCTTTATGCAGTCAGCCATATGCTTAACGGTTTCAGGACTGGATTTTTCACCCTGCAATAGATTGCCAGGCTTCCGGCCCATCAACTTTGATAAAGGATAACCGGAGATTTTGACAAAGGCTTCATTCGCCCAAGTCAGAAATCCCTTACGATCTGTAAAAACGACGCCGTTTGTGGTGGATCGCGCCAGGAGCGACAGGTCAAGATTCTCTATTTCTTGATGAACTCTGCGAACCAATGCCTTCATCGTTGGCATCATTGTTTTTTGGACTTGAGACCAAGGAAGAGAGCGCCCTCGAACTGTCTCCTCCCAAGCTGAAAATGATGCTCTAGGCGTCAACATATTAGTCGTTGGATGACGCGAAACCTTCTCGTCACGAGAGCCCGCCCAAATTCGTTGATAAACATGCTCACGACGAAGGCCAACAATGGCGCTATTAGTTAAGTCGTCACAAAAGTTAATCCCGCCACGGAATGCCGATAAATGATCAGAAGAATTAGGCGGTATCGTAAATGTTAAATTGTCAGTGCACCAAATTTCACGATCTTTGAACCTCACCGAGTCAAGGATTTGATCAGCACCCTGCTCATCTATACCGAATGAGTAACGGGTGTGGCCAACTCTGGCGACGACCGCATCGCAATCAAGTTCATGGCAGATATAACTGAGGATAGTATCCATATCAGCGGCTTTGCGCATCTTACCGCCGACTACTTTCCTCAAAGCCTCAAATTCGCGCTCGCGCGAGAGTACGGTAGAATATGTGTTCCGCTCTTCTAAGAGCGTTATACCCTCAAGCTTGTTGGACGCAATGAGCGACACGTCCTGACAAAAATCGAACATGGCATGGCTTATTTGTTTCGGACTTGAACCTTGAAGGCCAATCAATCCCCAGAGCGCCCCCCGAAGGATTAATACAACCGTTAAGGTCGATTCTAAGCCCATGTTCTGGCAGTACGCCAAATGAACTGGAGAAACCGAACGCAAATCGCTATCCGTCAAATCAAGCTCATCTGTTGCGGTCTTGTCCGAATGGATAAAAACAGGCGCATACCGTGTATTTGGGATACAGCGCACACGCTTTTTCAGTAAAAGGTCTCGCGCTTGCGAGGGAATATCAGAGGCCGGAAAATGATGATTGAAATAAGAACCGCTGAGTGATGGCGTCAATGTTTCTGCGACAACGCTCCCATTATACTCCTCATCAAACTTATAAGCCAAAGCGCGGTCATAGCCGCTTAATGCTAGAAGCTCGTCACAAAGTGTTTGCAGCAACTCTTGCTCATTCTCAGTGCTGCTGATCGCCTCAAAGATTTTGTACCGTGACTTATGGCTGAGCCGCTGTACCTCATCATAATTGACGGGCACAAATTCGCAGACTTCAATGTGATTATTTGTTTTGAATGTTTTTGCCGACCAACCAATACCATCTGAGTGGGAGATCACTGAACCACCACTGCAGGGAAGTACTCGCCCGTCTTGAAAAGAAGGAATATCCCCTCTTCGCTGGCCAATGACATTATTGGCTGGCTCACCTGCTAGCATCGAAACATTTTCACTGGCGTATATGATCTTCTCTTCATTATGAAGATCGTATGCGATAAGCACGCCGTATGGCTGAATCGCACCTGGAATGTGTATAGGCTCTCTTGCACATTCCTCTGTCAGGTTCGCGGTGCTATCCATATTTATGCTGCACCTCAGAAGTGAGCGGCATCAAACTTAGAAAAACACTAAAAGTCTTTTGCGCCCCCTCAATGACGTCGGTGAGATTAATCTCCTGCCTATGCAAACATTCGACTGGATCAGAAAATGGCTTGCCTATCTTTGACGGCAAGTCTGCTCGGGCAAGTAAGCTTTGAATGTATGTTTCGGGTATCGGCGAACGTCTTTTCTGCAAGGCGGCTCGAATAACCTTTGCGCCCTTTCGAGCTCCAAGGATACACCAAAGGGCACCAAGGGCTTCATGATCACTCTTAAGGAAGTTCCTATGGTTTTCACTTTCATAGCCAATGCCTGCCTCTGCCAAGCATTTCAGATCGGTCTCCAACAAACTGGTATGGTTTTGAATCGATTGAACTTCCGTTAGACCATTCAAATCAAAATCAGCAATCGACCTCTCGATGATCAACATGCTCGCTGTCATTCGGGCATACGCTTCAAGAAACCTGATTTCACTGCTTGCTGGATTCGATAACGCTCCAAATCGATGCTCATCCTCGAGCTCAGCGTGTATCTCCGCCGTGCGCTCATAGAGGATGCGTGACAAGACCGATTGAGGTTCCATTGGTTAGCAACATATATCCAAAGAGGAATAATCAGTAAGTTACTAAACGATATACCAAATTTAAAGTTTGGCTCGATGTTTTTTGACCTTGCCCCCGTCATTCCCCCGCCAATGAGTAGAACCTGCTCTGGTTGTGATCCTGATCAGACCGGGTTGTAAACTCCTTCGGGGTGAGCCCTTGAAGGCTCGTATGCGGTCGGTGGTTGTTATAATCGTGACGCCAGCGTGCAATGATCTCTCTTGCATGACCGTAACTCCTGAACAGATGCTCGTTCAGACATTCATCACGTAGGCGGCCGTTGAACGATTCAACGAAGCCGTTCTGCATTGGTTTGCCCGGTGCAATGTAGTGCCAATCAACGCTGCGCTCTTCCTGCCATTGAAGAATGGCATTCGACGTCAGTTCGGTGCCGTTATCCGAGACCACCATGCAGGGATAGCCTCGGACCCCGGCGATCCGGTCGAGTTCCCGCGCGACGCGGACGCCCGAGATCGAGTTGTCCGCAACCGTTGCCAGGCATTCGCGGCTGAAGTCATCGATCACGCACAGAATTCAGAACCGCCGACCATCGACGAGGGAGTCCGACACGAAGTCCAGCGACCAGCGCTGGTTCGAACCCTGCGGGATCGTCATCGGCGCCTGCGTACCCAGCGCCCGCTTGCGGCCGCCGCGTTTGCGCACGGTGAGCCGTTCTTCGCGATAGAGCCGGAACAGCTTCTTGTGGTTCACCTCTATCCCCTCGCGTCGCAGCAGAATGTGCAGCCGGCGATAGCCGAACCGGCGACGCTCCGACGCCAGCTCTCGCAGACGTTTACGGATCGCATCGTCAGCAGGCCGTCTTGATGCATAGCGATATGTCTTCCGGTCCAAACCGACCAGGGAACACGCCCGCCGCTGCGAGTAGCTTCTCTCTGTAATTGCCCAGTTCACGGCACTTCTCCTTGAACCGGGCGTCAGAAGTTTTTTCCGAGCATCTCTTTCAGCGTAGACACGTCCATCACCGATTCCGCGAGCAGCTTCTTCAGTTTCGTGTTCTCGGCCTCCAGCGCCTTCAGCTTCTTCGCATCCGACACTTCCATGCCGCCATACTTCGAACGCCACTTGTAAAACGTCGCGTCCGAGATGCCGTGCTTCCGGCAAAGATCGGCCGCAGACAGTCCTGCCTGATGCTCTTTCAATATCCCGATGATCTGTTCTTCCGTGAACCTGCTGCGCTTCATCATCCATCTCCTTCAATCGGAAACAGATCCTAACTTCAAATCGG
>JAVJSV010000018.1 GCA_040219235.1 Rhodospirillaceae bacterium | reverse complement strand
AGGCAATTTTACCGCCAGCATAGCCGCCGGGCGGTGGGGTCCATGGCCCAAGCGTCACCACGCGTTTGCCGAACTTCCGGTTTAAAGCATCAATAGCGGTGCTGAGAGTTTCGCAGCGCTGCCGTTCTTCATCGTCGTTTTGTAGGCTTACTTATTGCGCGTGGTCATGCCTGTCTTCGTCGCCAACAAAAAGGCCCCGCTTGCGGGGCCTTTTTGTTATCTTGGGCAAATAGAATAAGGAACTCTAACTGATAATATTAGGTATGCTTGTCTTTTTATCGCCTTTTCCCGTCCATATTAGACTTGTATCGGCAAACTCATCCCAATCAAGGAAATCACATGGAACACTAACTATGTTGCAATCTGTTTCTTTTTCTCGAAGCCAACTCGTAGATATGAGCAAAGCAAATTGATCAACAAACCATTCTTCTTTACCTTCTTTAACAAAGTTGAATATGTACGAGGCCACCAGACCTGAAAATTTCCTTCCCTGTGTTGTCGGAGCAACAGCGACAAAACCGGCGGCAAACAGTTGTGAGACGCATATCTCGTTCCGCTCGTCATAAACCAGTGCATCAAAAGGCAATAAACTTTCAATAGCCGCAGCAACGTCATTTCTTACTATTGAGTCTATATCGAGACAAACCACCACTCGATTTGATTTCAAAAGCAGATCAGGTAAACGCAAGAATCGCCAACTGGCATATGCCGCCTTTGTCCTCTGACCTAGCTCTTCAGTTGTCCACGTGACACGACCAACGGGAAAGTCAGCCAAACTCACAGCGGGATCAAAATCTTCGTCTCTCGAGTTTAGCACGTGTATATGCACGTCACATCTATCGGAGCTGTGTAAAACAGATTGAACGAACGGTATGGCAAATTTGTTTAGATAATCACACGTAGCTGCAGCATATATTATAGGGCGCGTAGAAGTTGGCGGCCAGGCACCAGAGATATCTGGTAACTCCTTCTGAAAATCAAAAAGATTTTTTTGAGCAACATTTGTCTCAAATTTTACTTTGCTCATTATACTGTAATAGTTACCCAGAAGCATCGCAGCACTGTCACGAGAACCAAGCATATACTTTGCCCATGCGACATAGCGTAGTTCGGATAGCTTGTCGTAACTCATGACTGATAGGCTATTCAGTGCCTCTAAATACTTAGCTTCCATTTCGTTATGCTTAAAGCTGAGAGCTATCATCGCGATAAACTTCATTGAAGATTGTCCGAGAATAGAGAGCACCCCCTCGTTTCTGGTCTTTATTCTTTTCACGAGAGTTAAAAGAAGGTCCGCTTCCCTAATTTCAATATTGGTTTCGACAGGGAGTTGGCAGAGTACAATACCAAGATAAGTTAACGCTTCGTTGCTCTGCGCATTAAGCCTGAGGGCATTGTTGAATTGTTTACGCGCACCTGTGAGATCTCCCTCCTTTCTAAGAAGTTTGCCCAAGTTTACCATTGGGCCTAAGAAATTAGGGTCAATCCCGATAGCTTTCTGGTAGCTTAATTTAGCATCATTATCTTCTTGCGACTTCAAGCAAATATTGCCCTTAGTATAATGTAATAGCGCAGACTCTGGAGCGATTTTAAGCGCATGGCTTATTGTAAATATCGCTTTCTTCGACTCATTAGTTTCACTGTATAAGAGTGATAGCAGTCTAAGAGCTTCTGTTTCGCCTGGAGATAATGCCAGAGCCTCTTTATATAGCTTTTGCGCTGCTCTATAGTTTCCGGCCTGATGATGCTGCGAAGCTGCAACTATCTTTTTTTGAACCTGCGACATAGCGTCACCCAATCTTTCTGAAGCTGCGCAAAATACTAATTTTGATGTAAATTGAATTTTTATAATGGGTTATTTTCTGACACAAATTAGTATATCAGGATTATTTTTGTGAGTTCTAGGCCGGAAATAAATTCCATGAACTTGTTTACGCAACCTGCTCCTAAAGAGCTCTCGCTCTCTGATTTACTAATTGTCCCCCATCAGCACCAATGGAACTAATTAGGGTAATTGCGTAAGGGAGTGATGTTGGCGATTTCTTCCTCATCAAACAGGTCATTTCATCAATCGATTTGACCGTCTCAATCGGGATTGCGCAGGCGATCTCGTTAAGCAGGGCATTATGTGCCCGGCGGAACAGGTCTGGGCGTTGGGTGACAAGAACAAGCTCCGGGCAGAGGTCTAAAGCTTCTGGGACGCGCATGACATTT
>JAVJSV010000017.1 GCA_040219235.1 Rhodospirillaceae bacterium | reverse complement strand
ATGGAGTGGTATTAGATCAGGTGCGTGTAGACCGGGTTATCGTATCCCGATCAGGCGTACGCGAAAGCCTGCTGTTGGTTCCGGACAGTGCGCGTACGTCATTGAGGCCGCAGCAGCCCATTACCGTCGTAGGAGGGGCTGCACCCCTTGCCGACGCAACCGGTCGGTCACTCTCAGCTTATCTTAGCTCTGTCCGGTTACAGCCCAGAATACAATCCGGCACTATAAACGGCTTTTACATATCTGAAGTTGGGCAGACTGCGGTTCTAAACGGAACTGGCCTTATGCCCGGTGATGTGGTGCTTGCTGTCAATGATGTTCGGCTTGTCAGTGCTGAGAGAATAAAAGATGTATTAGATGAACTTAGCGGAGCGCAAGACGCGCGGATAGATATAGAACGCGATGGTTCTCCTCAATCTGTCACACTTTCCCGAACGGCGGTCCAGCAATGAAGCCATATTTTTTCCGACTTATCAGCGCTGCGGGGGCGTTTGCTTTGTTGACGTGTGCCAGCTCTGATTACGTGCGGGCTCAAGAGCAGGTTTTAAATCTCCGGGATGCGGATATCAGAGCATTTATTGACGATGTCTCGATGCTAACCGGCCGGTCTTTTATTGTTGACCCCAGGGTTAACGGCCAGGTAACAGTCATTTCGCGTGAACCGATTGATGTTGAGACCGTCTTTGCCGTGTTTCTTTCAACACTCAGGGTAAACGGTTTTACCGCTGTTCCTACATCTTCCGGCGCTTACAAGATTGTTCCGGATGAAGCTGCCGCAGATGATTTTAATCCGGTTGGCAGAGATTCCCTTGAAGGTGATCAGTTCGTCACCGAAGTGTTTACGCTTCGCCATATTGACACCACAACGGCGCTCAACACCGTGCGACCAATCGCCAGCCAGAAGGGCAGGGTGATTGCTACGCCGGGCACGCAGTCTTTGATTGTAGTGGATTACGCGTCGAATATGAGCCGTATCCAAGATGTGCTGGCTGAGCTTGACCGAGATATGTCGACCATCATTCCAGTAAAGTTGTTGAATACGTCTGCATCAGAAATGGCCGTCATTGTTATGGGATTGGCAGGCACGGAGCGCGGCGAGGATGGCGGGCGCGCAAATGTTACGGCGGTCCCCGTGGGCCGCAGTAATACACTCTTGTTGAAAGGCGATCCGGTTGTCTTGGAACGATTGTTAGGTGTCATCAGCGAGTTGGATGACGGCAATAAATCTACCGAAGATGTCCGTGTTGTGTACCTGAAACATGCTGATGGCGAAACGCTTGCACCGATGCTTGAGCGCATCAGTGCTTCACTCAGTCGTTCAGGAACACCTGAAGAGGCTGCAGCGCGTGTCAGCATCTCATACGACAATGGCACCAATGCCCTAGTGATCAGCGCAGACCCTGACATGCAACAAGCCTTAGACGGGGTGATCCGGCAGCTCGATATCCGCCGGTCTCAAGTGCTTGTCGAAGCTATTATTGTGGAAGTTTCAGACACAGCAGCCAGAGAGCTTGGTGTGCAGTATATCTTGTCGGGAAGTCGCGGCAGCGAAGTGCCGTTTACGGTGGCCAATTATTCCAGCACAGCTCCAAATATTCTTGCCTTAACGGGTGCCGTTGTGGCTGATCGTGAGTCCAGCGACGAGGACAGTTCAGTCGTTGAGGAATTGCAGAATCAAGCCTTGAACGGCCTTCTCGGGTTGAATGGCTTTGCCATTGGTGGGGCGGGCATAACCGATGGAGGCACGCTCTTTGGAGTTATTCTGAACGCTGTGGATCAAGATGTCGGGTCTAACGTTCTCTCTACACCGTCCATCATGACGATGGATAACGAGCCAGCCAGCATCATTGTCGGTCAGGAAATTCCGATCACCACCGGCGAAGTGCTTGGGAGCGCAAACACCAATCCGTTCCGCCAGATCGAGCGCCGCGATGTCGGCATTCAACTTGAGGTGAAGCCTCAGATAAATGATGGAGACACAATTAAGCTGTTCATTCGCCAGGAAGTTTCCAGTGTGTTCGGTCCTGTCAGTGAGGCGTTCTCGGAGCTGGTCACGAACAAAAGAGAAATCGAAACCACAGTCATGGTTGATGATGGCGAAATCATCGTTCTGGGAGGGCTCATTGAAGATGATGAGCAGGTGTCTGTCGATAAAGTTCCTTTCCTTGGTGATATCCCTGTTCTTGGTCGCGCTTTCCGCAGCGATAGACGCTCCAAGGAAAAAACCAATCTGATGGTTTTTATCCGCCCGACAATCATGCGCAATGCGAATGATGTCCGGTCACTGACCGGTGAGAAATACGACATGATGCGTGCCCAGCAAATGATGAAGAGCCAAGGCGGCCGCTCAAGTATGGATGACATTCTTGGTGAATTCATGGACAACGCCGCTGCAACCAGTGTGCGTTAGAGAATTAACTGATGGCTGAGTCAGCGCGCCCCATTTTGAACTATACCTTCGCGAAGGATCATGGCGTTCTTGTTCTTGAACAGAATGAACATGCGATGGTTGGTGTTCGCGAGGGGTGGAAAGCGACCTCATTGCTCGAGGTTCGCCGCTTTCTGGACATGCCTTTTACAGTAAAAACGTTGTCCGCTAGCGATTTCGAGAAGACGTTGTCGGAAGTCTATGCCGCACAGCGTATGGATTCTGAATCGCTCTCAGATGAACTCGACGCGGACGACAATCTGACAACCCTTGCGGAAGGCTTACCCCAAGCGGCAGACCTGCTGGATTCAGCAGATGATGCGCCGGTTATCCGGTTGATCAACGGACTAATTTCTGAAGCAGCGAAGCGCAAAGCGTCTGACATTCACGTTGAACCTTTTGAAGCCAAGCTATCGGTCCGGGTGCGCATTGATGGCGTATTGCAAGAAGTCCTGACGCTTTCGCAACGTGTGGCACCCCGTTTGGTCTCCCGTATTAAAGTTATGGCGCGTTTGGATATTGCCGAAAAGCGCATTCCTCAAGACGGCAGAATTTCACTTAAAATTGGCGGCAAGAGTTTAGATGTCCGCGTATCGACACTCCCCGCACAATATGGCGAACGGGTGGTGTTAAGGTTGTTGGACAAAAGCCACGAACACTTTGGCATCGAACAGCTCGGCATGACTCTCCCGGTTTGTAACGCATTCCGACGTGCCATCTCGGAACCCAACGGTATTGTTCTTGTGTCCGGTCCGACAGGATCGGGCAAAACGACATCTCTGTATGCTGGCCTGACGTATTTGAACGATCAGTCCCGCAATATTCTTACCGTTGAAGATCCGGTGGAATACGCGCTCGATGGGGTTGGTCAGACTCAGGTAAACACCAAGGTGGGGATGACTTTTGCAGCAGGGTTGCGCGCCATTCTTCGGCAAGACCCAGACGTTGTGATGGTTGGTGAAATTCGCGACCCAGAGACTGCCACAATCGCCGTTCAAGCCAGCCTGACCGGCCATCTCGTGCTGTCCACAATTCATACCAATAGCGCGGTGAGCGCCATCACGCGCCTAAAAGATATGGGGGTCGAGCCCTTTTTGCTTGCGTCGACAGTGAAGGCCATTATCGCCCAAAGATTGGTGCGTCGGTTGTGTAAGATCTGCAAAGTGCCGGTCGAGAGCACGGTGTCCCAACGTCAGTTGCTGGCGCAGCATAGTGTTGCCGAGGGACAACTTCACAGTGCTTCCGGATGCGAGGCATGTGGTCATACAGGGTTTATGGGTCGGTTAGGTTTGTACGAACTCGTAACCGTCGATGATGTGGTGCGCCGTATGATTCACGACGATGCAAATGAGGAAGATATCGCCCAACATGCTTTTACCGAAAATGACACCTTGTTGATCAGTGGATTACGGCATGTTGCATCGGGTCAAACCAGTCTCGATGAGGTCTTACGTATCTGCCGCCAGGGAATAGAGTCTGATGTCGGCATTTGAATACGAAGCTCTAGACCGAGAAGGGCGACGACATCGCGGTGTGGTTGCGGCTGATACGGCGCGACTGGCCAGGAGAGACTTGCGGCTCAGAAAACTCGTTCCCTTAACTGTTGAGCCAGCGAATGCGCAAGCGCAGCCCTCCAATACTAACTGGTTCTCTAAAGCAAAAAAACGAGTCTCTAGCCGTGACCTGTCACTCTTAACGCGCCAGTTGGCGACCATGTTGGACGCGGGTGCTCCCTTAGAAGGGGCATTGCAAACGCTCGTTCAGCAGTCTGAGAAACCAGCCCTGCGCAGCGTGTTGTCGGGTGTCCGTTCAGATGTCATGGAAGGGCACACCCTGGCGGACTCTTTAGCGCGGCAAGGGGCCGCATTTTCGCCCTTCTATCGGGCTTTGGTGGGGGCCGGGGAAGCATCCGGCAGTTTGGCAGCCGTACTAGAGCGTCTTTCAGTCCACTTAGAGCGCGCTCAGGAAATTCGTGGCAAGGTGATTACGGCGTGTGTCTATCCATCTGTTCTGGCGGTCACAGCTTTTGCCGTTCTTGCGGCGCTCATCACTTTTGTTGTGCCAAAAGTTGTCGAGCAGTTTGACTCCATGGGGCAAGACCTGCCGTGGTTAACCACATTTGTCATGAGTCTTTCTGAGGTGGCGCAGTCATACGGGCTCATGCTTCTCGTAGCTTTGGGGTTACTCATTGTCCTGGCCTTTCGTGTTCTGAAAATCCGCAATGTCAGAGAAAACGCAGACAGGGTGCTGTTGCGCGTACCTTTGATCGGTCGTTTGATGCGAGATCTGCAAGCCGCCCGGCTCGCGCGAACTCTTAGCACCCTAATTTCCTGCGGAGCTCCGGTTGTTGATGGCCTCAAAGCCGCTCACAAAACCATGCAAAACACCATTCTGCAAAACGCGATAGAAGCCGTCATTCGTAAAGTGCAGGAAGGCACCGCGTTATCAGTCGCACTACGGTCCACGAACGTCTTTCCGCCGCTGCTCATTTACATGGTGGCGATTGGCGAGAGCAGTGGCCGCCTCGATACCATGCTCAGCAAATCGGCGGATCACCTGGAAAGCGAGTTTGAAACCTTTACCGCGACAGCGCTGAGCTTGCTCGAGCCTGTCATTATCATCGTGATGGGCGGGGTTGTTGCAACCATCGTGTTGGCAATCCTGCTTCCAATTTTGCAATTAAACTCTTTGGCTTTGATGTGAGGCCGTTATGACAAAACCCCTAAAGTCCATTTTACAACCATTATGCTTTCGGCCATTACGCTTAAAGCCACAGTGCGCGGCGACGCAGGACACGTGTGATAGGCAACGCGGCTTCACGCTCATCGAGCTGATGGTGGTCATCGTCATTATTGGTTTGCTGGCGACAGTTGTGGTCGTCAATGTATTGCCGAGCCAAGATCGCGCCATGACTGAAAAAGCACGGGCTGATGTTGCGCTCTTAGAGCAGGCCGTCGAGATGTACCGCCTGGACAACCTAACCTACCCAACAGTCGATGAAGGACTAGAGGCGCTTCAAGTTACCCCGTCAGGTTTGTCACGTCCTGAGCGCTATCGACCTGGCGGATATATTAAACGGCTTCCGGAAGACCCTTGGGGCAACGCGTATCAATATCTCCAACCAGGCGAGAGCGGCCCTTTTGATGTGTATTCCCTTGGCGCAGATGGTCGTTTGGGGGGGGAAGGCTCAAACGCAGATATTGGGAACTGGGAATAAGACTATGAACGGTTGCCGCCACAACACCAAGGGCTTCACCCTCGTTGAACTGATCATGAGTCTTTTCGTGATTGGTTTGATGACGGGGGCGGTCGTCTGGACGCTACCTTCAGGGCGCACTGATGTTGATAAAGAAGCCGTGCGCTTGGCGGCACGTCTTAAATCAACCGCTCAAGAAAGTATTTTATCCGGTGAGGTGTTAGGTGTTTCCGTCAACAATGATAGATACGCGTTTCATCGTTTTCGGCGCGGACAATGGTTGCGGCTCAATGATGGGGCTATTTTTGAAGACCGAACGTTATCGCCTGGCGTGGGTGTCCGTCTTGTTCCGATGGGCCAGGCTTTCATGCGTCTGGCCAATGAGATTTCAAGTGTGTCAGAGACCGGAGACTTTCTTGATCAACCCAACCTGGTTTTCTATCCCGTCGGTATGAATGAACCGTTCCAAATTATGGTTTCTAGTGAAGACGGCAGCGTGCATGTCCGCGGCACAGCGTCAGGCGATATCCAAGTGGTTCAGACTGATGCACGATAGGCTGCTGAATAACATATCAAGCGTGGCGCGTGTTCATCAGTGTGGCTTTACGCTGATTGAAGTGCTTGTGGCTCTCGGTATTTTTGGTATGGCGGTGATCTCTCTCATCCATATGCAGGGTGAAAGCACAAAGTCTGCTTTGGCTCTTCGTGATCGCGCCATTGCTGGCATAGTAGCTGAAAATGTCCTTATTGATCTTTATACGCGCGCAGATGAATTGCCTAACGGGGGAAGCAGCGGCCAAACAGACATGGCAGGTCAAACGTGGCAATGGTCCAGCAGTATTGGCGAAACCCCAAACCCGCTTGTCAGGCAGCTAGACGTTACCGTTCGCTTGGCTAGCGCACCGTTTGTGTTGAGTTCTCGGACTGGGTTCAAGGGGGCACCATGAGCAGAACAGAATCTGGTTTTACGCTTGTCGAAGTTCTTGTGACATTGGCTGTTTTCTCAATGTTGTCCCTGATTGGCGGAGCAGTTTTGAACCAAAGCCTCAACGCCAAAGCCCAATCAGATCAGATGCAGCATTCCATCGAAGACTTACAGATTACGCGGGCCACACTCAAAGCTGATTTGTCTCAGATTAGCCTTCGGGCCACACGAGATGCTTATGGTGCACAAGAGCCTGTGGTTTTTGCGGGGGGGGACACGATCACATTGGGCACGGTCCTCAAGTTGGTCAGAGATGGGTGGCAAAACCCTCTTGGTCAAGACCGGCGTAGTTCTTTGCAGCGTGTTGATTACATTCTGGAAAATGAAACATTACTCCGGCGCGCCTATCCACGCCTTGATGGGCAGTCTGCGGATAATGCTCAAACTCAAGTGCTGCTCAAAGGAGTCGAAAACCTATCCGTTTCGTTTCTCATTGATGGGCAATGGCGCACCTCTTGGATGGTGCCAGCGCGGGGTCCATATGTTCTGCCAGATGCTGTCGCACTCGACCTTGAAACACAAAACCTAGGCGCGTTGCGTCAGGTATTTATGACGTCAGGGTTAGTGTTGTGAAGCGTGTCTGCTATCATAATAATGAGAAGGGCGCTGTCCTTCTTACGGTTCTGTTGCTAGTGACATTCATCGCATCGCTGGCGATTGCGATGTTAGATGACATCAGGTTCGGTATTCGTCGCACAGCGAATATAGGCATGATGGATCAGGCGCAGTGGTTTGCCTATGGCGCAGAAGAACTGGCAAAGAAAGCGATTTATGAAAGCTGGCGCGTTGATCCCGGACGGTCAACGCTGAATGATCCATGGGCGCAAGGTCCGACCGTATTTCCCGTTGAAGGTGGTCTAATTGAAGGCCGCCTCACAGATGGCTCAAATTGTTTTAATCTCAACAGTCTGGTCGTGCGTGACGGAAGCAACCGGTTTGAGCAGAGTGATGCTGGTTTGCTTCAGTATCAAGCTCTGCTGCGGGCTCTTGGTTTTGGTGAAAGCGAAGCCGAGTCTCTTGTTAATACAGCTGCGGATTGGATCGACAGCGATTCTTCGCCAAGTGCACGTGGGGCAGAAGACACTTTCTACATGTCTTTATCGCCCCCCTACAGAACCGCAAATACGCTCGTTGGGCAAGTGACGGAACTACGGGCAATGCGTGACTACTCAGAAGATACCTATCAACGCATTCAGCCTTTTGTCTGTGCGTTACCCAATGTTGAGCCAAGCCCGATTAACATCAATACCCTCACCCCTGAACTTGCACCGTTGGTTGTAATGCTCGTTGGATCTGATCTTAAACTGACTGCTGCGCGCCAAGTCATTGTAGACCGACCGCGAGACGGATTTGGTACATTAGAGGACTTTTGGGGGCATGACTCTTTTGCAGGGTTAGGGGTGACTGCTGAGATCAAACAGCAGGTCTCTGTGCGCACCCGCTATTTCTCACTTCAAGCCGAAGTGACACTCGATCAGGTCTATGTCTCCATGCAGTCACTCTTGGAACAACGCCCCGGGGGTGAGATTGCATTGCTATCGCGCAGCTACGGAGAGGTGCAATGACCGCTCCAGACGTTGCAATATTATCTGCTTTCGATGAGTCAGATGAGGTGCTTTCTGAGGATGAGGCAGAGGCAAGCCCTGTCAATATCCGCCTTATCAAGAAAGATGGCCTGACGTATGCCATCGTGCCCAACCAGCATATTACACTTCGTGAAGTCGAAATTCCGACGCGCTCTGAGGCCCAAGCCAGGGCGGCAGCCCCTTTTGCCATTGAAGACGAGATAGCTGAGGATCCGGCAAATGTACATGTTGCCGTCGGGCCGGAGGTACGGCCTGGTAACCGCCTAATTGCGGTTGTTGCTCATGAACGGATGAGGGTGTGGGAAGAAGCGTTAGAGCAACAACAAGCCGGTAACGCGATTCTGTTGCCTGAGTCCTGTGCGCACACGCTTGCTGACGGTGAGGCGACGCTCATTGACCATGAAGATAGCATATTGATAGCCCTACAGGGCGGCGGCGGATTTGCGGTTGAGATTGACCTTTTTGCCCTTCTTATTGAACGCCTGATCGCTGAGGCAAAAATTAAAGTGCTGAATGTATATTCGTATCGCGTTGAGGCTTTGGTGCCGTCAACGTTGCGCAGTTCCGTCACGCTCAACGAACTGCCTGCTCCTTCAGATATTCAGTATGAAGAGATGTTGGCCGCCGGCTTGTCTCCACAAATACTCAATCTACGTCAGGGGCGATATGCTCCATCGACGTCTCTGTTATCCATCGTAAAAGAATGGAAAGTTTCTTTTGCGCTTATCAGTATTGTCGCTTTGTCCTACTTGCTGTGGGTGTTGTTGCAAGGTTTCTTTCTGAACAGAGAGGCAGAAGCATTGCGCGCAGAGACGGAAACAATTTTTCGTCAGGCGTTGCCAGATGTTGTTCGTATAGTTAATCCTAGGGCGCAAATTGAATCGCGGTTGAATGAATCCAGTGGCGCGGGAGATCAATTTCTGTTGCTCTCGTCCGGACTGTTCACGGCCCTTGAAAATACGCCTAGCAGTCGCTTAAACGCCCTGCAATTTAATGCGGGGCAAGGCCGTCTTACAGCCACTGTTGTTCTTCCAAGTTATGCTGAAATGGAAACCGTGCGGCGCAACCTCACGGCTTTGGGCTTGCAGCTCAATGAAGGCAGTACGCGGTCCGCCGGCAGCGACGTGATCAGTGATATCGAGGTGACTCGCCCATGACCCAATGGTGGATCTTACGCACTGAGCGCGAACAGGCCCTCATAGTCTCTTTGCTCGGCCTTATGGCCGTCTTGGTCTTATACTTTACCGTCATTCGCCCGGTGCTGTCTTTTAGAGATCAGGCACTTCAAGACTATCGTGCAGTTTCTGAAGTGAGAGATGATGTCCAAGCGGCTGCAACCAAGCTATTCAAAGGGTCTTCCCAAGGCGATGCGTTGCGCGCTGACGTGGATGACCGTCCCCCCCGTATCATTGCCAGTGCCTCCGCGCGCCAACTTGGTTTGGGAATTACACGCATTCAGCCGCTGGAAGACGAGGCCGTGTCTTTCTGGTTTGATCAGGAGGATGTGTCTGTTTTGTATAGCTGGATAGTCAATCTGAACACGCAATATAGTTTTGTCGTCTCTCGTGTTGATATCCAAAAGTCGCCAGAGGGAGATGCTGTTAATGCACAGGTTGTTCTTAGAGCGCCAAAATGAGTTCATTGGCTATAAGGCTCTCACTCACTTTCTTTTTCATCGTTTTTCTCGGTGCTGCTGTTGCGACATTGCCGGCTTCATTTTTATTGAACCGATTGCCGTTGGAGACGTCTTCTCTCAGCTACACAACGGCATATGGCACGGCTTGGCGGGGTGGGGTCAAAGGCGCAGTTCTAGGTCCGCTCTCCCTTGGTCATGTTGTTTACGACTTATCTCCGTTTAGCACTTTCACCGGGAGTATCCGTGCCAACATCAGCGTCCGCTCCGAGGTGTTAGGGGGGGAAGCGAAAGTGTTCAAAGGTACATCACGGCTTCATCTGTCCGACGCAAAAATTAGATTTGATGTCTCCCAAATTCCGCTTCTCATTCCCATAAATGGTGTGCTCGATGTAACCCTCAATACATTAGATATTGCATCGGGACGGTGTAGCGCTGCAGATGGAGTTGCGACTTTAAATGGCCGTGTGCAGCTCGCTGACAATCAAAGCCTTTCGTTCACCGGCCCAATTGTCTGTCGGGACGGTGCAGTTGCATCGACTTTGAGCGGGACGTTGGGCGCTAACCCCATCCTATTAGAGATCGTGCAAGGCGAAGCGGACACTATAGATCTTCGCATAAAGGTTGAAGGTCTTAGTGAAGAGCAAGGCCTGAGTGCTTCAGTTTTTGGTTTTGTAAAAACCGGTTCATCATATGAATTCGCACAGACCTTACAGTTGCCGTACAATGCCCCAAACTACGATTCACACTAAAATTTATAGTGGAGCGACGTATGGCTCATGATCTCAAAGCTGCGAGAGGCTTCATTCTAGCGCTTATGTTGAGCGTCCTTGTTTCAGCTTGCGCGACTTCTCCGGGTCGGTTCTCTGACACGCCGGACAGTCTTGATGAGAAGGCTTTTACCGAGCTGATTGGCCCGTTACGGCCCCAGCAATTGCACGCAGGCCAATGCGGGCTTTTTTTATGGACGCGGTCCGAGGAACGAGAGCTAGTGTTTTTTGGTAACAGCGATCGCGCTGAAGGCAAAATGATGATTGCTGACGAAGAAACCACCTATGCGCGGGTTTCCGCCGAAGGCGGGGCGGTGTTTGGACAGCACCCCAGACAAACATTTCAAAATGGCGACGTGACGGTGACTCTCATCTTGGAAATAGAAGGGCGGGCCAACATGTCGGGTGGTGCTGTTGTTCCTCGTGGCTCTCTGAGGTTTGAGCAAACGGGCGGCTGGAAGCTGGTTTTGCCAGTGGGCGGGCTAATTGCTTGCCAGCCTGGGTAGCGTGATCTTGATTGCTTAAAAGCTTCAAACGCTACATAAAATTTATGAAAATATGACAATAATAAGTCATAATTAAAACTATAAATTGCATTTATATAAATTAATTATTTTTAATTGTGCATTCTTAACAATTCTCCGCTAGTACAGTCTCTAAATTGTAATATATCCTTCACATAATGAAGGCGAATTCATCGCTGAGTTTGGAGGTGATTATGTTCAAAAAGTTTTCTGCACCAGCAGCAATCCTATCTGCATTGGCTCTATCAGCCTGCGCTGGCACGACCGATGTCAGTCAGAGTGCGGATACAGGTATGAGCTACACTGATCGTGGTTGGGCCTACACAGATGTGGTTGGTCAGGATTGGCCAAAAGCCGAGTCCAAACTTGAATCAGACCTTGCTGAAAACCCAGACGATCCCTTCCGTTTACTAAACTTGGCCTACGTTTATACGCAGACAGATCGCCCTACTGATGCCATGGCGACCTATGAAAAAGTGTTGTCTCTAAATGAAAACCCAGTTGCAACTCTTCACTCTGGTGAAGACGTGCGTACCAAGAAAATCGCTAGAGATGCTTTAGCAAGTTTAGGATTGGAGAATTAGCATTGTCGATATTTTGAACGCATAAACTTTTATTGCCGCAGCGCAGCTTTTGCGATTTTAGTGATTTCTTCTGCGCTTATCTTTGATAAAGGGGCAATGCAGTCGGACAAAAATGCTAGAGCTTGAGGAGTAATATCTTCACCTTGTAAATCACTGAAAGTCTGCTTGCCGGTAAGAGATATCCAGTAAGTGCCGATGACCTGAACAAAGAAAAATAGCCCGAGATCTAAGTCACTGGTACTGTTACTGGAGAGCGTTTCAAAAAAGTTGTGTTCAAATCTTATGATCGCTTTGAGAATAAGACGAAGTTCTTCTAAAACGATATTTCCTGCCAGCACAGGGTCGACCTTAGTATAACTATCAAGGCTGTCTACAACTGGGTGTCCAGTATTTTGAAGTAACTTAAATATTTGCCACCGATCCCAGAAATCAAGGTAACAAAGTTCTTCATCAAAGTTTCTTGCTATTTCAGCAGTTCGCGCGACTGTTATCAATTTCGGAGCTAGGTCGTGGATCATTTTATCATTTGATGTGCCATATCTCAAAAATAGAGAACCAGCATTTCGCAAACACTCGCCTAATCATTTATAGAAAGTAGATAGGCCATGTGTATGTGCAATTTTTAAAACCGTTTTTTCGTCATATATCTCTGCTAACCGTTCTAGAATAGCAGATTGTGCTAACAGTTCGTGGGTGTTTCGTTCTGCTTCTTCACCAACTTTGCGCATACCTGTAATCGGCATTTGACCATTACTAAAATGTTTTTGGAAAAACACTTTACCCCCTGTGGGTTACAGAATGGTGACGGTTTAGCGAAGGTTAATTACAATAAGTAATAGCAAAGCGTACTCACGATGCACTTGAGAAATTTCCAAATCCTCTTGTTGCCTTG